>NZ_DASWYK010000032.1:0-19004 GCF_036405015.1 Flavobacterium sp.
ACAAGATAAAATTGTAGAACAAATGACTTTGATGGTCGAAAACAATCATTCGATTTTGCCTTACGGATGGCAAAAAAAGATGGCAAAAAAAATGACTTTCATCGCTGAATAGTCACTTAGAAATAAAACCTTTTAAGGTGATAGAAATAAAAAAAGCCTAATTATTTTCAGAATAATTAGGCTTTATTATTTTATGTTTTATTTGGCTCCAGGAGGAGATTTTTCTTTTATGTATTTAATAAAGGTGTCCAAAAGATGTTTTCTTGTTCCTTCTCCTTCAGAAATACTGTGAGAACGATTTGGATAAATCATCAGATCAAACATTTTATCATATTTAACTAATTCATTAATTAAAACTTCGGCATTTTTATAATGTACGTTGTCGTCTCCAGTTCCGTGAATGTATAGTAAATTTCCTTTTAGGTTTTTAGCATGAGTTACAGGAGAAGCTTTAGCATAAGTTGCTTCGTTTTCGTCTGGTAATCCCATATATCTTTCGGTGTAGATATTGTCGTAAAAGTGCTGATCTGTAACAGCAGCAACAGCTATACCAGTTTTATAAATTTCAGGAAACTGGAACATTAGGTTTAAAGTTACGGCACCTCCGCCACTCCAGCCGTGAACAGCAACTCTTTCTGGATCTATAAAGTTCCATTTTAGAACTTCTTTAGCGGCCATCGCTTGATCGTGTGTATTGATAATTCCGATGTTTTTATAAATTGATTTCCTCCATTTTGTACCTTTCATAACAGGAGCGCCGCGATTATCCATGGCGATTCCGATGTATCCTTCTGGAACCAAAGCAGTAATCAAAGGGTGAAAATCCGGAACATCATTGGCAACAGACGAAACAGGTTCTCCATAAACATAAAAAAAGACAGGATATTTTTTTGAAACATCGAAATTCAAAGGTTTTGCCATAATTCCGTCTATTTCTATTCCATCAACCGTTTTAACTTTAAATTTCTCTAAGGAATAGTTGCGTTGTGGAGTTGTAAAAGAATCTGGACCAGCAGGAAAGATCTTTTTGTGACCAGAAAGAGCTACTAAACGATCATTATAATCACGATTGATATTAGAATTGGTATGTCTGGCATATTTTCCGTCTGGAGAAAAACTGTATTCATTTGTTCCTTCAAACTCATTTGGTGTAACACGTTTCGTTTTTTTTGTATTGAGATTGGTTTCATACAAATAGCGTTGTGTCGCATCCTTTGGACTTGCTATGAAATAAATAGATTTCGTTTCTGGATTATATGATTTGTAATACGCATCAAAATTCTCCGTTGTAATTAATTCTTTCTTTTTTCCGTCATTGCTAATTTTGTAAATATGCATCCAGCCATCAGCGTCAGAACTCCATAAGAATGCTTTTCCGTTATCTACAAACTGACAAGGAAATGCATCATAATCCCAAGCAGAGATATCAAATACATCAATCCATGCATCTGATTTTTCCTGATAGAGTAAATTCGCTTTTCCAGTTTTAGCATCACATTTATAAAAAGAAACCTGATTTTGATTTCGGTTCAATTGAATAACTGCGACATTTTGATTGTCGATCCATTTCATTCTAACCAAATAATTATTATCTGGTTCTCCTGGAATATTTAGCCAATTGGTTTGCAAAGAAGCGATGTCAATTATCCCGATTTTTACAGAGGAAGGTTTTTCTCCTGCTTTAGGATATTCAACAGGAATAGTAAAAGGATAAAGTGCATCGGTATTATTGATCATTAAATGAAATTTTGTATTTGATGCATCTACACGCCAAAAAGAAATACTTTTTCCGTCAGGACTCCATCTAAAACCATCACGTGCGGCAAGTTCTTCTTCATAAACCCAATCAAAAGTTCCGTTTATAATTTTGTCGGTTCCATCTGTTGTTAGTGGCGTGATTTTTCCAGAGTTTAAATTTTCCAGATAAATATTATGTTTAGAAACATAAGCCACATTTTCATTATCATTTGAAAATTTGGCAAACATTAAAGAGGATGTTTCCAGACTTTTTCCAATTTGCTTTCCTTTGCCGGTTTTCAAATCAAAAAACCAGTAATCTCCTTTAGTATTAGCTCTCCAGACTCTTTTAGAATTGGTGTAAATCAATACTTTAGTTTGGTCTTCATTCCAAACCAATTGTTCTATTTCTCCAGTAAAACCTGAATTTTTTAATTGATCTGCCGTTAGAATAGTATTTTTCTGAGTGAGTTTATCAGCATTATAAAGAGCAATATTATTTTGCTCATTAACCCAGAATAAATGAGAATTTGGCAACCAGTTTAATTGGTTAATGTCAATGTTTTCTTGAGCAAAAAGACAAGAAGAAATGAGTAAAAAGAATAAAAGGAGTTTTTTCATATGGTAAAGGTTGTTATATTGACAAAAGCGTTGAGGTTAGAGTGTAAAATTAAGAATTATCTGTGTTTTTAATTCTTTTTGAGATCTAAAGATTTTAATTATAAAAATAGTACTGAGCTTCAGTTAAACACTTGTATTATATTACCACGAAATGAAACTATATTATCTTTTTTAGGGATAGATTTTCTTTACCTTATTTTTTGAACAATTTGGAAGAGCAATACGCTGTAGATTCGGACTCACTTGATTTCTGTTTTATTATTCAAAATGTACGAAAGAAACAAAATCGTTTTATAAATTTGATTTAACGATAAAATTTGCATTATTTGCAAAATAAAACAAATACGACTGAATTAAATTAATTTATAACAGCAAAACATATATGGCATTTTCAAGTTTATTCCGAAAAAAAACAGTACAGGATATTCTGAAGCAAGTTGCTCAGAACGAAACCGACGGTCATAATGCTCTAGGGAAACATTTGACTACAAGAGATTTAACAGCTTTCGGAATAGCGGCTATTGTTGGAGCAGGAATTTTTAGCACAATCGGAAAAGCCAGTGCAGATGGTGGACCAGCCGTTATATTTTTGTTCTTGTTTACCGCTTTAGCTTGTGGTTTTGCTGCTTTTGCTTATGCTGAATTTGCTTCAATGGTTCCAGTTTCAGGAAGCGCTTATACGTATTCCTATGTTGCTTTTGGAGAATTAATAGCCTGGATAATTGGCTGGGCATTAATCATGGAATATGCTGTCGGAAATATAACCGTTGCCATATCGTGGAGTGATTACTTTACAGGATTGCTCAAAAGCGGTGGGATTCATTTACCGCAATGGATTCAAATGGATTATTTGACCGCTTCAAACGGATTTAAAGATGCAGAAGCTTTAATGCGAGGCGGAAAATCATTCGGAAATTTAAGCACTGCCTTACAAGATGCACACACCGCATGGATGACAGCACCAACAATTGGTTCTTTTCATTTCGTAACCGATTTACCAGCATTATTTATCATTATTCTGATTACAGCTTTAGTATATAGAGGAATGAAAGAATCTCGTAATGCGAGTAACTTAATGGTAGTTGTAAAACTTTGCGTTGTACTTTTGGTAATTGCTGTTGGAGTATTTTATGTAGATACAGCAAATTGGGATCCTTTTGCTCCAAATGGAGTGGGAGGCGTTTTAAAAGGAGTATCAGCTGTTTTCTTTGCTTATATTGGTTTTGATGCGATTTCTACAACAGCAGAAGAATGTAAAAATCCGCAGCGTGATTTACCACGTGGAATGATGTGGGCAATCATTATCTGTACACTTTTATATATTGCAATTGCTTTGGTTTTGACCGGAATGGTACAATATCACGAATTAAATGTTGGAGATCCTCTAGCGTTTGTTTTCGATAAATTAGACTTAAAATGGATGTCAGGAATTATTGCCGTAAGTGCAGTAGTTGCTATGGCAAGCGTTTTATTGGTTTTTCAAATGGGACAACCTCGTATCTGGATGAGTATGAGCCGCGACGGATTATTACCAAAGAAATTTTCTACAGTTCATCCAAAGTTCAAAACACCATCTTTTGCTACAATTGTAACAGGATTTGTAGTGGCAATTCCAGCCTTGTTTTTAAACTTGACAATGGTAACCGATTTGTGTAGTATCGGAACTTTATTTGCCTTTGTATTAGTTTGTGCAGGAGTTTTAGTGTTGCAGAACAAACCTGAAATTCCAAGAGGGAAATTCAAAACGCCTTACATCAATTCAAAATATATTTTACCAGCCTTAATTATTGCTGGATTGTACTATGCTTTCGCTTTCAATAATAAAGCGACAATGGCATTTATCAATAATGAACCACAGATTTATGATGCAACTTCCATTGTAACTTCTTTAGATAAATCAGAATCGGAAAAGGTTTTTAAATATTTAGAAAGTATAGAAGCAAATAATAAAACAGCTGAAACTTCAGATCTAGAACATTTATTAGGACAATATCAGGATGATGAAGCAAAATATGCTGAAGTCGTAAAAGGATTGCCAATTACCGATTCAGCAAAATACGAATCAGGTTTAAGTTTGTTTAAACACAAAATTCCGATGTGGATATTCTTATTCGTTTTAGTTGGATTAGCAGTTTGGGCTTTCAGAAAAAATCTGTCGTTAATTCCGCTTTTAGGATTAATTTGTTGCTTGTATATGATGGCCGAATTAAGCGTTTGGAACTGGATTTATTTTACGGTTTGGTTAATAATCGGACTACTGATTTACTTTGGCTACAGCCGAAAAAATAGTAAACTGAACTTTGTAGAGAAGTAATAAGCTAAGAATTATAAGTTAAATGAAAGCCGTTTTGAGGATTCTCAGAACGGCTTTTTTATTTGTTAAAAGGTTTCACGCAGATTTAAAATGATTAGAACAGATTAATTAGATTTTTAAATTATAAATTATCTGCTATATCAGCTTAAATCATTTTAAATCTGCGTAAAACATAAAATTCCCGACTTAACTTCTTTACTATCAATATACTTTAAAATATTTCTTTTTTTATAGAAATATTCTTATGTTTTAAAGGTGCTTTTCCTTAAGTTTGTTTGCGTCAAATTTTAAATTTAATTTTTAATACATGGGTTTTCTTGATAAAATATTGGGCAAAAAAGAGGCTCCAATACAATCTAACAATGATTTCTGGAATTGGTTTTTAAAACACGAAAAAGAGTTTTTCGGGTTCGTTAAAAGCAGACAAAATATTCATCACGGTTTTTTTGATAAACTAGGACCAAAACTTGACGAAATCCATAGCGGAATATATTTTGTAACTGGAATGTTTGATGATAATACAGTCGAATTGATATTAACACCAGATGGAGCAATTAGAAATATTTATGCCATTGAAGAATTGGTAAATGCTGCTCCTCAAATGAACGGATGGAAAATTACTGCTTTAAAACCTTCATCAGATATTCAAAATATTGGAGTTGATTACGAGGGTTTTAAATTCAATAAAGACAATCTGAAATTTTATCCAAACATTCATAAAGAATATCCAGACGAAATCGATCTGACAGTTATTTACGATGATTTTGTAGAAGAAAAAAGGTCAATGATTACAAATGGAGTTTATATCTTTTTGGATAATTATTTAGGAGAATTACATTCGGTTACTTTGATTGACAATATGAGAATTGAAGGTCCAAATGCTGTTTCTGAAGAATTAATTCCGATTGAAAAATTAAAAGATTATTTAATTTGGAGAGAAAAAGAATTTGTTGAGAAATATGAAGGTACGCGACACAATACAGAAAATGATAATTATTCAAGTTTTGAAGCAACTACAAAAGATGGCGGATTTGTTATTGCATTAATAAATAGCGATATTTTAAAATGGGACAAAAAAGCATCTCATCCGTGGGTATTCATTATTACAATTCCTTTTGATGGAAGTAATAATAACGGAATGCCGGATAAAGAAACTTACCAATTATTAAACGAAATTGAAGATGAAATAACACCGAATCTTAAAGATTTGGAAGGTTATTTAAATATTGGAAGAGAAACATCAACCAATAAAAGAGAAATCTTTTTTGCTTGTAAAGATTTCAGAAAACCAACAAAAGTGGCAGATGAAATCATAAAAAAATACAACGGCACTTTCGATATAAGTTACGAAATCTACAAAGACAAATATTGGCGTACGTTTAGAGCTTACGAGCCAAGATGATTTTATGGCCACGAATTCACGAATTTTTAAACTATTAATTCGTGAATTTGTGGCAAATAAATTTTAGCGAATCCTTTGTGTATCTTTGTGGAATAACAACTTATAAAACCCCAAGCTCAACCATACAAGCCTTCATCATTTCGTAAGTACGCTGAATATCGTTATCCAAACCAATAGAAAACCGAATCAAACCATCCGTTAATCCCATTTCTTTTTGTTCTTCTAACGGAATTTCACTTGAAGTCGAAGTTCCCGGCGCACTAAATAGCGTTTTATAAAAACCTAAGCTTACAGCCAAATAACCTAGATTTCTGTCTTGCATCAATTCCATTAAATCATTGGCTTTTGCCAAAGAAGCAACATCAATCGTCAACATTCCTCCAAAACCATATTCTGGATTAATCATTGATTTGTATAATTCATGACTCGGGTGACTTTTAAGTCCTGGATAAACCGTTTTCAAGCCATCTTTTTCAAATTGATCTGCCAGAAAATGTGCATTATGGCTGTGTTGCTTAATTCGAATATGAAGTGTTCTAAGGTTTTTCATGACACTCGCCGAACGCAAACTATCCATTGTCGGTCCCAAAAGCATGCTTGCGCCAGAATTCACATTTTTCAGCGAATTAATAAATTCCTTCGAAGCGCAAGTCACGCCGCCAACCGTATCACTGCTTCCGTTGATGTATTTTGTCAAACTATGAATTACGATATCAGCTCCCAATTTTGCAGGAGAAACCGATAATGGCGAAAAAGTATTATCAACAACCAATTTCAAATTGTGTTTTTTAGCAATTATTGCCAAGCCACGAATATCAGCCACTTCCAATAACGGATTACTCACCGTTTCGCAATACAAAACTTTCGTTTTTGAAGTTATTGCAGCTTCTACAACATCCAATTTTGTAATGTCAACAAAGCTAGTTTCAATGCCAAAACGAGGCGTGAAGTTTTTCAAAAAAGCATAAGTACCGCCATAAATCGTTCGGCTCGAAACAATGTGGTCGCCCGCACCGCACAATTGCAATAGAGTAGGCGTAATAGCGCCCATTCCTGAGGCCGAAACGTTAGCCGTTTCTGTTCCTTCCATTGCTGCCAAAGCTTGATCCAAATACAAATTACTTGGCGAAGAATGGCGCGAATACAAATAACAGCCCTCCATATTACCTTCAAAAGTATCGAACATCGTTTTGGCCGATAAAAAAGTATAAGTCGAAGAATCAGAAATCGACGGATTCACGCCTCCAAATTCCCCAAAATATTGCAAATCCTGAATTTTATCTGCTGGTTTAAAATCTTTCATATATAGTTAGTTTTTTTGCTTTGTTTCAAGTTTCAGGTTTCAAGTTCCAACAACCTGAAACTTGAAACCTGAAACAAAATTATTAGGAGCTGTTTCCTGCTGTCCACTATATCTTTTATGGTGAACCCCACCATAAAAGGATGCCGTTCCCATCAGGGCTAGGGCACTCGTTTTCAAAAGAAAACCTATTCAAAGAAAGGATGAATTAGATAATTAATCAATGATGTGTTGTTTGTTTAGATTTTAAAACTATAAAAATGATTTAATTTTGATTTTTATTCTAAATTTGAGTCAGAAATGTTGATTTAATAGATTTTCTTTCATCTTACCAAAACAATAAACCACAAACAAAATGACTTTAGACGAAATAGATAAAAAACTCCTCGTTTTGCTTCAAACCGATAGCAAAAAGACCAATAAAGAATTGTCTTTAAAACTCAATCTTTCAGTAACAGCAGTTTACGAACGAATCAAAAAACTAGAGCGCGAAGGCATTATAAAAAACTATGCAGCTCTTGTCGATAAAGCCAAAATCGAAAAAGGATTTGTGGTATTTTGTCATTTAAAACTCATTCAGCATACAAAAGAATTTCTAACCAAATTCGAAAGCGAAGTCATCAAGTTAAACGAGGTTTTAGAATGCCATCACGTAAGTGGCGATTACGATTATATCTTAAAAGTTCTGGTAAAAGATATGGAAGCGTATCGAGAATTCTTAGTAACGAAATTAACTTCCTTACAACATATTGGAAGTACGCAAAGCATGTTTATGATTAGTGAAGTGAAGAATTCGACGGTGATTTCTTTTTAGAGGTTCAAAGGTTCAAAGGCTCATAGGTTCAAAGGTGAAGAGGTTTTCTCTTAAATAATTTAACGCATTTTTTTCATTTCGACGAAGGAGAAGTGACAAACTTGGGAGAATTACTTCGCGCCTTCGTTTTTGCGAGATTAAAAATTAAAAACTCTTAACATATTTCAATTATTAAAAACCTTAAATTTGAGTTTAAATAAAATCAAAATGGAAACGAAGGAATTAAGACGTAAGCTTATAAATGATTTTGGAAAATTCATAGACGACGATTCGAAATTAGAGATTTTGGAAAGTGTTTTTGATGCCATAAATCATGATGAAAAAGAGTCAATCGTTCCTGATTCGCATTACAATTTAGTTGCCGAAGAAAGAGAAAAATATCTTTCAGGAAAAACACAAGCTAGTTCTTGGGAAGAAGCAGAACAACGTTTGAATGCGAAGTATGGTTTTTAAAATCAAAATTCTGCCATTAGCAGAAAAAGAAATTGATGAATCTATTGAGTTTTATGAAAGCAGAAGTAAAGGTTTAGGAAAACAATTTCTAACCTATTTAAGATCTTATCTCAAAGTCTTAAAAACAAATCCAGAATTATACGCGGTAAAAAAGAAACCAAGTTATCGTGAAATGACTTTGGTTAAATTTCCCTTTGTTATCATTTACGAGATCATCGAAACAGAAATAATTATTTATTCTGTATTTCATACTTCAAGAAATCCAAAGAAAAAACCTTGATTTTAAAGTTACTAAGATTCTAAGGTTCTGAGATACTAAGTTTTTTCTCTTGACTTGCTTAACCCTTTTTTTGTTATTTCGACGAAGGAGAAATCTTCGTAAGTAGCTCTTAACGGAATTTCGCCAATCTTTGTAGAGTTTCTCGTGGAGATTTCTCCTTCGTCGAAATGACATACTTTGAAAAAATACTTTGCGCCTTAGTGACTTTGCGAGCAAATCTCAGCTAAAAAATGAATCTTAGCGAACTTTGCGTAAAATCATAGCGCCCATTGCGGTTAAACTCATAACGCAAAAAAAACTTTGTGCCCTAGCGTCTTCGTGACATTACCAAGCCCAAAATTTCACACAAAAAACATTGAAATTTAAACTTCAAACAAAACTTTATTCCTTAAATTTGTGACGCTTAAAATAAATATAGATAAACTATGAGTTCATTTGACGTAGTCATTATAGGTTCAGGTCCTGGCGGATATGTATCAGCAATTCGTTGCGCACAATTAGGTTTCAAAACTGCTATTGTAGAAAAATATAATTCATTAGGCGGAACTTGCCTTAACGTAGGTTGTATTCCTTCAAAAGCATTATTATCATCTTCTCACCACTATGCAGAAATTGCTCATTTTGCAGATCACGGAATCGAAGTTTCTGGTGATGTAAAAATCAATTTAGAGAAAATGATCGCGCGCAAACAAGCTGTTGTAGATCAAACCGTAGGTGGAATCAACTACTTAATGGATAAAAATAAAATCACTGTTTTCAATGGTTTAGGTTCTTTCGTAGATGCAACTCACATCGCTGTTGCAAAAGCTGACGGAACTTCAGAAACTATCGAAGCAAAATATACTGTAATTGCTACAGGATCAAAACCATCTTCTTTACCATTCATCAAAATTGATAAAGAAAGAATCATCACTTCTACTGAAGCTTTGGCTTTAAAAGAAGTTCCAAAACATTTAGTTATTATTGGTGGAGGAGTTATCGGAATCGAGCTTGGACAAGTTTACCTTCGTTTAGGAGCTCAGGTTTCTGTTGTTGAATTCATGGACAGAATCATTCCAGGAATGGACGGAGCGCTTTCTAAAGAATTGACTAAAGTGTTGAAAAAACAAGGAATGAAATTCTACGTTTCTCACAAAGTAAAATCAGTTGAAAGAAACGGTGATGCTGTTACAGTTCAGGCTGAAAACGCAAAAGGAGAAACAATCACTCTTGAAGGAGATTATTCATTAGTTTCTGTTGGTCGTCGTCCTTACACAGACGGATTAAACGCTGACAAAGCTGGAGTTAAAATTTCAGACAGAGGACAAGTTGAAGTAAACGATCATTTACAAACTAGTGTTCCAAATATCTACGCAATTGGTGATGTTGTTCGTGGAGCAATGTTGGCACACAAAGCGGAAGAAGAAGGAGTAATGGTTGCTGAAATTTTAGCAGGTCAAAAACCACATATCGATTACAACTTAATTCCTGGTGTAGTGTACACTTGGCCAGAAGTTGCTGCAGTTGGACAAACGGAAGAGCAATTAAAAGCGGCTGGAGTAAAATACAAATCAGGAAGTTTCCCATTCAAAGCTTTAGGACGTGCAAGAGCAAGTGCTGACTTAGACGGATTCGTAAAAATTCTTGCTGATGAGAAAACAGATGAGGTTTTAGGAGTTCACATGATTGGTGCTCGTACAGCAGATTTAATTGCTGAAGCAGTTACTGCAATGGAATTTAAAGCTTCTGCTGAAGATATTTCAAGAATGAGCCACGCACACCCAACATTCGCGGAAGCGGTAAAAGAAGCAGCATTGGCAGCTACAGAAAATAGAGCTTTACACGTATAATTTACGTTTTAAGATATTTCAAACCGTCAGATATTCTGGCGGTTTTTTTATGCGTTATTTTTAAGCTTTATATAATATAATAATCAAAAATAATTTTGTAAATTAGATGTGTAGTTCTGGTGGTATCTTTATGATAATTAAAAAGATAGAATTATGAGAACTAAATATATTGTTCCGGTTTTAATTGGAGCAGGAATTGGAATCGCATTGTATTCTTGCGGTGGAGGAATTCCTAAAAACGCGCAAGCTGTTACCAACTTTGACAGCAAAAAATATCTCGGAAAATGGTACGAAATTGCCAGATTAGATTACAAATGGGAAAGAGATTTGAACAATGTGACGGCCGAATATTCTTTAAACGAAGATAATACTATAAAAGTCGATAATAAGGGCTATAATGTCAAAAAAGACAAATGGGAACAAAGTGTCGGGAAAGCTAGATTTGTCAAAAAAGACAATATTGGTATGCTGAAAGTCTCATTTTTTGGTCCTTTTTATTCTGGTTACAATGTTGTAGCAATCGATTCAGATTATAAATACGCATTAGTGGCTGGAGAAAGTTTAAAATACATGTGGATACTTTCCAGAGAAAAAACAATTCCGGAAAGTGTAAAAGCAGATTTCCTTATTAAAGCTCAAGAAATTGGTTATAAAGTAACCGATTTGGTATGGGTAAAACATGATAAGGAGAATTAAAAATAAAAATCCCGCCAGATTCAAATCTGACGGGATTTTTATTTATTCGTTTAATAATTCTCAAGGTGTAAAAACACTTTTGTAGTTATCCCAATATCTGTAAATCAGAAATAGATTGGCTAGAAAGAGCAATGCAGCAATTGGAAGCCCATCTGGGGTTAAGAAGTAATTGATAAACAAAATGTTAACCGTAATCGGTAAGATCAAAATATTGGCTAAAGTTACGTAACGCCCAGTTACAAATGCAATTCCACACAACAATTCAATTGATTTTGCCAATGGCATTAAATAAGTAGAAGCCATCAAACCTACATTAAAAGCTTTGAAATTTCCTGTGGTTTCAGGCTCAGGCATTAGATGGAAAAAGTAACTGATAGAGGCAAAAAGCAGCAAAAGACCAATTAAAACACGGACAATAATTGTGGCAATTTTCATAATACTTAGGATTTTTTAAGGGTTAAAAAATATAATTAAGTTATTGGAAAAGATGCAATCTAAAGCTCAAATTAGAATCACAAATTATTTATTTTGGGGTTCTTTTTTAAGGATTTTACAATTAAAATAAAACTCTTTTGGGATTAATCTAATTGTATATCAAATATAACGATTTTTTTCTTATTAAATAGAGGTCTTTTTAACAGTTTTACAATATAATTCGAATCCTGTGGTTATTTTTTTTGGTTTTCAGTAATCACAGAATTTTGTCGTAATTTTGAACTTTAAAATTACCATTTTTGAGAGTTTCCATTCATAAAAATATTGCCAATCCGGAACTGTTTACAGAACAGCTTTTAAGTTGGGCGCAGCAATTTCGCGAAGTCATTTTTTTAGACAGCAATTCTTATCCACAGCAATATTCTAATTTCGATTGTATATTGGCAGTTGATGCTTTTACTTCTTTAAAAACAGATTATTACAACGCTTTTGAAGATTTAAAACAATATCAGCAAAATACTAAAGACTGGCTTTTTGGCTATCTTTCTTATGATTTAAAGAATGATACTGAAAATCTTCAATCCAATAATTTTGATGGTTTAAATTTTCCCGATTTGTTTTTCTTTCAACCCAAAAAGATTTTTATTTTAAAAGGGAAAGAGCTTGAAATTCAGTATTTAATGCTTTGTGATGATGAGGTAGAAGAGGATTTCAAGGAGATCATTAAGGAAGAAAAGAGTATTTTTGAGAGCGAAAATAAACTTGAAATCAAGCAACGTATTTCGAAGGATTTGTATGTTGAAAAGGTGAATAAAATGCTGGAACATATTCATATTGGTGATATGTACGAGGCGAATTTTTGCATGGAATTTTATGCTGAAAATGCAATTATAAATCCATTAGAAAAGTTTGAGAAACTGAATGAGATTTCGCAGGCACCATTTGCTGTTTTCTTTAAAAATCACAAACAATATTTGCTCTCAGCATCACCAGAACGTTATTTGACCAAAGTTGGAGATAAGATTATTTCGCAACCAATAAAGGGAACTTCCAAACGTTTTTCGGATCCAGTTGAAGATGAAAAATCAAAAGATACTTTAGTTTCAGATGCAAAAGAACGCGCAGAAAATATCATGATAACCGATTTGGTTCGCAATGATTTATCGCATACTGCCCAAAAAGGTTCTGTTGTAGTTGAGGAACTTTGCGGAATTTATTCTTTTCTACAAGTGCATCAGATGATTTCTACGGTAACTTCCAAGCTAGATTCGCAATATTCAGCTGTAGATGTTTTAAAAACAACTTTTCCAATGGGAAGTATGACAGGCGCGCCAAAAATTTCTGTAATGGAAATTGTAGAAAATCTGGAAGAAACCAAAAGAGGATTATACAGTGGAGCAATTGGTTATTTTACACCCGAAGGAGATTTTGATTTTAATGTCGTAATCAGAAGTATTTTATACAATCAAGAAAATAAATATGTTTCATTTTCAGTTGGAAGCGCTATTACATCCTTGTCAATTCCAGAAAAAGAATACGAAGAATGCTTGTTGAAAGCAAAAGCAATGCACGAGGTTTTACAGTAGGTTTTGTTGCCACTAATTACCCGAATTTACCCGATTTTTTTGCCACAGATTAAAAGATTCTCACAGATTTTAATCATTTTAATCCTTTAATCTGTGGCTATTTAGTTAAAAGGAAATAATTTGTGGGAATTTGTGTAATTTGTGGTAAAAATGTTCGCGCCCTGCATGAAAAATAATTCGTGACCCGAGCGATAGCGAATAGACGAAGTAATTCGTGGCGAAAAAAAATCACTTAACATTTCATTTAAAAATAGATCGAATTTAATTTTTTAATTTTATCACATGTTTTCAAAATTTCAAAATCATATCGTTTCGAGATTTCCCTTTTTAGCAGAAAAAAAACTTTTTCTGGCTGTTAGTGGCGGATTAGATAGTATGGTTTTATTGCGCTTGTTGCATAAACTTCCGTATGAGATTGCAGTTTTACATTGTAATTTTCAGCTTCGCGGATTAGAAAGTTTTGGTGATCAAGAATTTATTCAAAATTATTGCGATCAAAATAATATCCCGATTTTTTCTACACATTTTGATACAGAAGCTTTCGCTAAAGATTATAAATTATCAACACAAGTTGCGGCAAGAGAACTTCGTTACAGTTGGTTTTATGAATTATTAGAAGAAAAAAACTTCGATTATATTTTGACTGCCCATCATGCCGATGATAATCTGGAAACTTTCATAATCAACTTAACACGCGGAACAGGTTTAGAAGGTTTGACAGGGATTCCAGAGCAAAATGATAGAATTATTCGCCCGCTTTTGCCTTTTTCAAGAGAAGAAATTTTGAAATATGCCGAAGAAAATAAAATAGAATGGCGTGAAGACAGCAGTAATGCTTCAACAAAATATCTTAGAAATAAAATCCGTCATAATTTGGTTCCGGTTTTAAAAGAAATCAATCCAAATTTTTTAGATGCTTTTCAAAAAACACAATTTTTCCTTCAGGAGTCAAAAGAAATGGTGGAAGATGCTTCCATTATGATTTATCAGCAGGTTGCTAAAGAAGTTGAAGAAGATATTCATTTTGATTTGAATCAATTGAAAAAGCTGCCAAATTATAAATCTTATTTGTACCAATGGCTCAATGAATTTGGTTTTTCTGCATGGAATGATATTTATGATTTAGTGGAAGGGCAATCAGGAAAACAAGTTTTTTCAGATGAATTTAGATTACTCAAAAACAGAGAAACACTTATTTTAAGTCCGTTTTCTAACTCATCAGAAGAAGAGGAATACGAAATTAATGAAAATGATACAGAAGTTAATTTTCCCTTAAAAATGAGTCTTTGTAACGTAGGTCACACAACATTCGATTCAAATAGAGTTATATTTGTCGATGCCGATAAAATCCGTTTTCCTTTGGTATTACGTAAATGGAAAGAAGGAGATGTTTTTCAGCCTTTTGGAATGAATGGAAAATCGAAAAAAGTAAGTAAGCTTTTTAAAGATGAAAAACTTTCTTTAATCGAAAAAGAGAAAACATGGATTTTATGTTCGAACGATCAGATTGTCTGGGTCATAGGAATGAGGCAAGATGAACGCTTTAAAATAAAAAAGACCACAAATAAAATACTTAAAATAGAACTGCAATAATGAACTTTACTCAAAATTACCAGACCAATATATCAAGAAATATTTGGACTAAAACTGTTTTACTTCTGTTGTTTTTCTTTGCTTTTGCAAAAGGTAACGCTCAAATACTTGAGCCAGTAAAATGGACTTCTAAAATTGAAAAAAAAGGAAATAACGCGCTTTTGATTTTCGATGCAGTGATCGAGAAAGACTGGCATATGTATTCGCAGTTTACTCCAGAAGGCGGACCTTTGGCTTTAGAAATATCTTTTAAAAACCAAAAAGGAAATTACGAGTTAATTGGAAAAGCCAAAGAAGGTAAAACAAGAACGGCTTATAATGATGTTTTTGAAGTAAATGAAACCTTTTTTGAAGGAAAAGCACATATAGAACAAGAAATTAAAATTATTAACCCAAACTTAAAAACGGTTGATGTGGATTTTGATTTTCAAGTTTGTAAAGAAGTGTGTATCAATTCAAGCAAAAAATTCTCGATTGCAGTTCCTTCGACTTTTAAAATGGATGAAGTTCCTGCTGTAGCAGAAGCAAAATTAGACGAAACCAAAACTGTTGGAATTGCTGTTGATACTGTTGCAAAAGCACCTGCTGCTGAAGTGGAAAACGTGATAAAGAAAGATAAAGAATTGGCTAAAGTAAATGCGGAAACTCCTGCTCAAGCTCCTTCAAGAAGTTTGTGGTCCATCTTTTTTATTGCCTTTTTATCTGGATTTGCAGCTTTGTTAACTCCTTGTGTTTTTCCAATGATTCCGATGACAGTGAGTTTCTTTACGAAACAAAGTAAAAGCCGTGCAAAAGGAATTAGAAATGCTATTATTTATGGACTTTCAATTATTGCGATTTATGTAATTTTAGGTCTTATTGTAACTAAAATATTCGGTGCTGACGCTTTAAATGCTTTGTCTACAGATGTTTGGTTTAATCTGATTTTCTTTGTGATCTTAGTTGTTTTTGCAACATCATTTTTAGGTGCATTCGAAATTATGCTTCCAAATTCATGGGCGAATAAAGCAGATCAACAAGCAGATAAAGGTGGATTGATCGGAATCTTGTTTATGGCTTTGGCTTTGGCAATTGTGTCATTTTCTTGTACAGGACCAATTGTTGGAACTTTATTAGTTGAAGCAGCTTCAAACGGAGGAATTGCTCCGGTTGTTGGAATGTTAGGATTCTCTTCTGCATTAGCGCTTCCGTTTATGTTATTTGCAATGTTCCCAGGATGGTTAAATTCATTACCAAAATCTGGAGGATGGCTGAATACGGTAAAAGTAGTTTTAGGATTTTTAGAATTAGCTTTAGCATTCAAATTCTTGTCTAATGCCGATTTAGTATTGCAATTGCATTTCTTAGAAAGAGAAGTTTTCATCGCGATTTGGATTGCCATTTTTGGAGCTATGACCTTATATTTATTCGGCAAAATTACATTACCTCATGATAGTCCAACACAACATATTTCTGTTGGAAGATTATACTTAGGATTGTTAACTTTCGTATTTACAATGTATTTAATTCCGGGACTTTGGGGTGCTCCTTTGAAATTAATTAGTGCTTTCCCGCCACCACCACAATATAGCGAAAGTCCATTTGGAGTTGGGGGTTCAGGAAATGGAGCTGTTTCTCCAGAAGCAGGAAAAGGTCTTCCGGCTGGAGCAGAATTAGGTCCTCACGGTATTATGGTTTTTCATGATTATGAAGACGGTTTAGCTTACGCGAAAGAAATTAAGAAACCAATAATGCTGGACTTTACAGGTTATGCTTGTGTGAATTGTAGAAAAATGGAAAACAATGTATGGTCAGATCCTACGGTTTTACCAATTCTGAAGAACGATGTAGTTTTAATTTCGCTTTATGTTGATGATAAACGTGAATTACCAAAAGAAGAGCAATTTACCACTGAGGCTGGAGATAAAATCATTACAGCTGGCGATAAATGGACTGATTTTATGATTTCTAAGTACAAAACAAATACACAGCCTTTGTATGTGATTACAGATTTAGAAGGAAATAATTTAAATAATACTAAACCAACAATCAGTTACGTTAGTACAGAAGAATATCTTCAATGGTTGAAAGAAGGAATTTCGAATTTCAAATAAAAAAAAGAATATAGTTGATTCATAATGGTATTGTGGGGGCAAAAACTTTAAGATGAAAACTATATTCTAAAATCTATATATTTTCTTTGGGGGTTGAAATTAATTCAAACAAAAAACGCTCTAGCAATAGAGCGTTTTTTATTGGTTATAATGAAGTTTATACCTTAGGATATTTTTGTTTTTAAAGTCTAATGAAATAAACTGACGTAAAGATAAATTCAAACAAAAAGCACTCTAAAATTAATTAGAGTGCTTTTCTATTTATCAAGCGAAAGTGAAAATTAATTTCTTACAAGAACTCTCCGTGTTGAGAAATATCTAATCCTAATTCTTCTTTTTCTTCAGTAACTCTTAGAGGAGTAATTTTATTTACAACAAAGAATAAAACATAAGAAGCAACGAAAGCGAAGATTGATACAGCAACTAAAGCAGTCAATTGGTTGATGAATAAAGTTGGAGTTCCGAAGATTAAACCTTGGTTGTCACCAACAGCTGGGTTAATAGCTTTTGAAGCGAAAACACCAGTTAACAACATACCTACCATACCACCAACACCGTGACAAGCAAATACATCTAATGCATCATCAATTTTTCCTTTAGGGAATTTGCTTACTACAAGGTTACTTACAATTGCAGAGAATAAACCAATGAAGATAGCGTGAGAAATGCTTACGAAACCAGCAGCAGGTGTAATAGCAACAAGACCTACAACAGCTCCAATACAAGCTCCAAGAGCAGATAATTTGTGTCCTAAGATTTTGTCAAGGAAAACCCAAGCCATAGCAGCAGCAGCGGCAGCAACAGTAGTAGTTCCTAAAGCCTGAGCAGCAAGACCATTTGCTCCTAATGCAGATCCAGCGTTGAAACCAAACCATCCGAACCATAGTAAACCTGTTCCTAATAATACATATGTAATTCTAGCAGGATTCACTTTTTGAACTTTTCTTTTTCCTAAGAACATAGCTCCAGCCAATGCAGCCCATCCCGCACTCATGTGTACTACAGTTCCTCCAGCGAAGTCAAGAACTCCCATTTTAAAGAAAATTCCATCAGGGTGCCAAGTCATGTGAGCAAGTGGTGTGTATATTAATAAGATAAATAAAACCATGAATAACAAATAAGCCCAGAAACGAATACGTTCTGCAAAAGCACCTGTAATTAATGCAGGAGTAATGATGGCGAATTTTGCCTGAAACAATGCGAATAATATAAAAGGAATTGTTGGTGCAAGGCTCCATGCTGTATTGGTTCCAACTCCCTGAAAGAATAAATTATAAGATGGATTTCCGATAATTCCTCCAATAGTTGGTCCAAAAGCTAATCCAAAAGCAACAACAGTCCATAAAATAGTAACAATTACCATTGCCATAAAACTTTGTAGCATAGTACTAATTACGTTTTTCTTACCTACCATACCTCCGTAGAAAAATCCTAATCCAGGTGTCATTAACAATACAAATGCAGTTGCAACGATCATCCAGGCAGTATCTCCTGTGTCAAACTTAACAGCTTCGGCAGGAATTGGGTTGTCTGCAATAATAAAGTTTGAAATAAAGGTTAGTACTAAAATCGTGATAAGAATCACACTTAAAATAATTTTTCGCATAGTTATTTAGTTTTAAAATTTTTGATAAAAGTATAAAATCATTTAATACCCCCTAAAAAAATAGGGTTCAATGTTTAATTTTTGTTAAATTTAAAATTTAACCCCTATGATTTTGCGTGAATTTCTTAAAACAAACTTAAAATTTACATTTTGGCAGCGTTTTTTTTTCACTTACTGTCATTTTTGATAATTTTTAGGGTAATTGGTTGCTATTTTTTGTAGGATAATGGATATTTGTTGTTTAA
>NZ_DASWYK010000033.1:0-1966 GCF_036405015.1 Flavobacterium sp.
AGCAGGAATTTGTTGATGCTATTAAAAAAGATGTAGAATGGTTAGGATATACCTGGGCAGAAGAATGTTATGCTTCAGATTATTTCCAACAATTATACGATTGGGCAGTTTTATTAATTAAAAAAGATAAAGCGTATGTTGATAGTCAATCTTCCGAAGAAATGGCTATTCAAAAAGGAACTCCAACAACTCCAGGAACTGATAGTCCGTACAGAAATCGTTCGGTTGAAGAGAACTTAGATTTATTCGAAAGAATGAAAAACGGTGAATTTGAGGCTGGTACACATATTCTTCGTGCAAAAATCGACATGAAATCAACAAACATGTTGATGCGTGATCCTATCATGTATAGAATTTTACACAAACATCACCATAGAACTGGAGATGCTTGGAAAATCTATCCAATGTACGATTGGGCGCACGGACAAAGTGATTATTTAGAGCAAATTTCACACTCATTTTGTACACTAGAATTCTTGCCTCACCGTGAATTATACGATTGGTTTTTAGATCAGATTTTTGATGATAATAAGCTTCGACCAAAGCAAAGAGAATTTGCTCGTCGTAACTTATCACATACTGTTGTTAGTAAAAGAAAATTACAGCAACTAGTTAAGGAAAAGCATGTTAACGGTTGGGATGATCCAAGAATGTCAACTATTTCTGGGTTAAGAAGACGTGGTTATACTGCTGCTTCATTGCGTAATTTTGCTAACACAATTGGTATTGCAAAACGTGATAATTTGATCAATGTATCGGTTTTAGAATTTTGTATTCGTGAAGATTTGAACAAAATTGCACCTCGTGTAATGGCTGTTTTAGATCCTGTAAAACTGGTAATTACAAATTATCCAGAAGGAAAAGAGGAGTGGTTGGAAGCAGAAAACAATCAAGAAGATGAAAATGCAGGTTTCAGAAAAGTACCTTTTTCACGTGAATTATACATTGAAAGAGAAGACTTTTTAGAAGAAGCTCCAGCTAAATATTTCCGTTTGACTTTAGGAAAAGAAGTACGTCTTAAAAATGCGTATATCATTAAAGGAGAATCAGTTATAAAAGACGCTGAAGGCAATATTACTGAAATTCATGTGACTTATGACACCGATTCTTTAAGCGGAAGCGGAACAGAAGCAAGTCAAAGAAAAGTATCTGGAACTCTACATTGGGTTTCTATAAAACATGCTTTGGAAGCAGAAGTTCGTTTGTACGATCGTTTGTTTACAGATGAAGCTCCAGACAGTTATAAAGAGAAAAATTTCTTAGATTTTGTGAATCCAAATTCATTAGAAATCGTTACTGGATATGTTGAACCAAGTTTATCAACAGCTCAAAATGAAGATAAATTTCAGTTCCAACGTTTAGGATATTTTACTGTTGATAAAGATTCAACTGCTTCAAAATTAGTGTTTAACAAAACGGTTGGATTGAAAGATGCTTGGGAAGAAAAAGGTAAAAAAGAAGAAAACAGCATCAATAATTCTTTAAAAGAAATCAACAAATATTTTAAAGTTGAGAGTAAACCAGAGCGAATTGCAATTGAAAGTGCAATAGGGGAGAACATAAAAAATGTTTCTAGTTTCTCTTTGATTCAGAATTCATTAAAGAAAAATATCAACAATAATAAGGCTTCGCTGTTGTTTTCTCAGTTTATTTTGAAATATTCAAACTGGAAATCTACAGATTTTGAAGAAGAAGATATTAAGAAATTATATTCAATGTCTTTAAAAAGTGAATCGACTTATGTAAGATCAAAAGCACTTTTGAATTTAAGAGATATTGAAACTGAAACTTTGAAAAATCAATTTGATGACGAAATTTTGAAATTATATTCAAATCCACCAAAAAATGCTTCTGAAAGAGAAAATGAAATTCTTTCTGAAATGGTGAAGAAGTAATATCAACTAAATTTATGAAAAGCGCTTTTATAAGCGCTTTTTTTTATTATATAAATTTACTATTAATATTT
>NZ_DASWYK010000034.1:0-3426 GCF_036405015.1 Flavobacterium sp.
ATCATTGTAAGACGTACTTCACGAGACAGAAACAAAGCCATTATTGGAAAATTAGAATATGTTTACGTAAACGATAACGTCTCTAAACATAAAGGTTTGGTTGGAGATAAAATTTCAAAAACGTTTACTTATGATGATAAAAAATCGGCAGATCAATTGATTGTTCAAAGTCTTTTTGGTGATAATTATAAAGTAATTGTACCAATGATTTCATACCACGAAGACGAATTTGCCTTTGAATCAATTTCGTATAATAATGAAATGAATTTCAGTCCATCTTCAACAGCTTTGGTTGCAGTAAGCAGAAAATACAAATACAACAAATTAAACTTTCCAATTTCCTGTTCTCAAATTGAAGAAAATGGAATTGTAAAAACAGAAAAAACGTTTATTTACGAATAAGCGTTTTTTAAATAAGACCATTCAGAGGTGGAATTTTGTTGAGGTAAATCTCAATGGAGTTCCATTTTTTATTTCATGTTTGTTGTTGCAGTCGAGATATAAATTTAAAAACCAAATTGTATAATTGATTGTAGCTTACAAATCATTAAATTTGCAGCTTATTCAAGACTATGTTAGAAAAAGAAGTTATAAATTTTGAGAGAACAGTTATAGTTGGTATTGTTACTCAAAATCAAAGTGAAGAGAAACTAAATGAATATTTAGACGAATTAGAGTTTTTGACTTTTACCGCTGGAGGTGAAGTTATTAAACGCTTTTCGCAAAAGATGGAGCGCCCAAATCCGAAAACTTTTGTGGGTACAGGAAAAATAGATGACATTAATCTCTTTGTAAAAGAAAATAAAATATCGACGGTAATTTTTGATGATGAGTTAACACCTTCGCAGCAAAAAAATATTTCAAGAATTATTGATTGTAAAATCTTAGACAGAACCAACTTAATTCTGGATATTTTCGCGCAGAGAGCCGAAACTTCATATGCAAGAACTCAGGTGGAATTGGCGCAATGTCAATATTTATTACCAAGACTTTCCGGTTTATGGACACACCTTGAGCGTCAAAAAGGGGGGATTGGTATGCGTGGTCCTGGAGAGACAGAGATTGAGACAGACAGACGTATTGTACGTGATCGAATTTCGCTATTAAAAGATAAAATCAAAACGATTGACAAGCAAATGAGTATTCAGCGCAGTAATCGCGGTGCAATGGTTCGTGTAGCTTTGGTTGGTTACACCAATGTTGGAAAATCGACTTTGATGAATGCAATCGGGAAAAGTGATGTTTTTGTTGAGAACAAATTGTTTGCAACATTAGATACAACAGTTCGAAAAGTGGTAATTAAAAACCTGCCATTTTTGCTTTCTGACACCGTTGGTTTTATTAGAAAATTGCCAACACAATTGGTAGATTCTTTTAAAAGTACGTTAGATGAGGTTCGTGAAGCAGATTTGCTTTTACACGTTGTAGATATTTCGCATCCTGATTTTGAAGATCATATTGAATCTGTAAACAAGACTTTACAGGAAATCAAAAGCAACGATAAACCAACTATTATGGTTTTTAATAAAATCGATGCGTATAAACATCTTACTATCGAAGAAGATGATTTGATTACCGAAAGAACTCGTAAACATTACACACTCGAAGAATGGAAACAAACCTGGATGAGTAATGTTGGAGAAGACAACGCCTTATTTATTTCGGCAAGAAATAAAGAGAATTTTGAAGAATTCAGAGAAACGGTTTATGAGGCGGTTCGCCAGATTCATATTACACGTTTTCCTTACAATAATTTCCTGTATCCAGATTATAAGGATGCAGTCGAAAAAGACGAAGAATAAACGACTATTTTATAAAACGAAAAAATCCCAAAAATTTAATTTTTGGGATTTTTTTTATTGGTATTGGAATGAAAATTATGCTTTTTTCAATTCTAATTTTTCATCATCTGGAGAAGTGTAAACATCATCAGATTCGCTTTCATAAGGTTTAAAAGTTCCATCTGCAATTTTCTCTACCATGATAAGTTCTCCTTTGTATTTTTTGAAAGAGATTTCTTTTCCATCTGTAGTTTTCACACTAAACTGGTTTCCGTTTGGCCAAACATAACCAGCTTTGTCAGTACCTTCGTAAATTGCGATAGCTGGAGAGTAAGAATCAAGACTAACAATGCTTCCACCACCACTTGACGCTGGTTTGAATCTTGTAAATTCAAAAGTTCCTGTAAAAACTTTCTTTTTGTAGTACGCAGTTCCCGATAACACAACAGCATACGCAGTACGAGAAGTTATAGTTTCTATTTTGTGTTTGAATTCTTTTTGATTGATAAAACCTAAAATTTGAAGATTCTTTTTAGCATTATCTGGCCACATACTCAAAAGTCCAGCACCTTCTTTAGCTACAGCTAAATATTCTTCTGCTTTTGGTAAATTAACTTTAAAGATTTCAATTAAACTTAAATTCAGATAGATAATTTTATTAAGATCTTTGTCTTTAATTTTTCCAAATGTTTTTCCTGTAAAACCTTTGTAATAAGTTTCCATATCATCTAAATACTTATCTTCAAAAGATAGTGCCTGAAGCTTAGTCAGTAATTCTTGAGTTTTAGTATTAAATTCAACTAATTCAGGAAAAGCGTCACATTTTTCGAAAACTCCGTAATTAAATGTCAATTCAACTTCGTTTTTTGTGATCAAATATCCGTCTAATAAATCGTAAGCTTGCTGACACAAAGCATTTGCCATTTCAGTTTCTTGCGTACGTCCCTTAACTCTGTCTAATGGAATTGTTCGGTTAACATTAGCCATTGTGATGATCTCATTATTTTTACCTAAAATTAAAAAATGAAGATCTCCACTCACACTTGGACGTCCCGTTGCATCAGCCAGATATTTTGAAGGATTATAACCCACCAAAATCTTTAAATCAGGATTGATAGAATCAATTTGTTTGTCATTTTTGTATTTATCAAGAGTAATGTCTTTTTGAAAGGTTTCATTTGGAAGAAAATCTCTTGATCTGTTCCATTTATCAATACCTTGAATAACGATGTTGTATTTTTTAATACCATTAAAATACTCCGATTTTGGAACAGGAATCGTAAATTTTTTAGTTTCTGTGTCAGTTTTCTGAGCGCTTATTGCTACAGATAATAGTAGAAACAATAATGTAGATTTGATTTGAGTCATGTAATTAAAATGTTTATGGTTGAGGCGCTAAAAATAATATTTTTGAATTAAAATTATTCTATTTTTGTAAACAAAATTTTAATAAAAAATAATCAATATTTCCTTAAAATAAACCTAATTATAAACTCAAATTAACTATGAAGAAAATTACCCTACTAGGTCTTTTATTTTGTTCTTACTTATCTTTTGCCCAAAAGGTAGATTTAGATCGTTACTATTTTAATGTTAGTTATCAGGATCTTCCTAAGACAGTTGTTCCTTTTGAGCAGAGAACTTA
>NZ_DASWYK010000035.1:0-17291 GCF_036405015.1 Flavobacterium sp.
TATTTCATTAGAATAATCTAGCGTAAAAGTTTCTAAATTATTTAACCCCTCAATATCTATTTTGTATAATGAATGACTGTAGCTGCAGCTTAAATTTTTAAGTTTTAAATTCTTTGTGACATCTAAAGTTAATAAGTCATAATTACTATTCAAATTAAGACTTTCAAGATCAGTCAAACTTGTCAAATCAAGGGATACAAAACTATTGTTTTGAGCATATAATACTTTTAATTTATTAAGTCCACTAACATTTAATTTATTCCCGTTGTTACTATAACAATTAAAACTAGTTAAATTTAACAGGGAACTGATATCAATGTTTTTTACCGAATGATATGAAATATTCAAAACCGAAAGATTAGTAAAGCTCTCTATTCCTTCTAAACTATCAAGGTATGAAAAAGGAGAATTTAAATTACTTAAATTTAATTCTTTAACTTTTAAAGCTTCAGAGATCTGGATTTCACGATCATTATTTGAATCAATTAAAAATGAATTGCCATTAAGATCTTTAGCAACATATTGATTTGTTCTGTCGTTTATTCCGGATAATAAAATCCCTTTTAAAGTATTATTACCTTTAAAATCAACAATTTGAGCATAAGAAAAATTTAAAAACGAAATGAATAAGATTATAAAGTAGAGTTTCTTCATATTGGGGAGATTTTCGTTAACAAAAATAAATCTTTTAAAGAATAACACAACTTTTTTTGTTAAAATAACTAAGTCAAAAAAAATAGGCGAAAAAAAAGTCCCACAGAAATGTGGGACTTTCTATTTATAGAAATCTAAGAATTATTTTTTCTCAGTTTTTTCCATTTTAGCTTTTAAAGCAGCTAATACATCATTGTTGTCACCTAAAGTCGCAGCTGGTGCGTTTGTAGATGCAGATGCAGTAGTTTCAGCAGCAGCTTTCACGTTTTTCTCTTCTTCTTCTCTGAAGATAGCAGTGTGAGAAGCAACTACTCTTTTGAATTCTTTGTTGAATTCGATTACTTTGAAATCAGCTGTATCACCTTTTTTCAATTTCTTTCCGTCTTCTTTTTCAAGGTGACGAGTAGGAATGAAAGCAACGATATCATCTCCGAATTCTACAGTAGCTCCTTTGTCAACGATTTCAGAAATCTCACCATTGTGGATAGTTCCTACAGCGAAAGAATCTTCGTATTGATCCCAAGGATTAGCAGTAGTTTGTTTGTGACCTAAAGATAATTTACGTCCTTCAACATCTAATTCTAATACAACAACATCAAGTTTTTCACCAACGTTTACAAACTCAGATGGGTGTTTAATTTTCTTAGTCCAAGATAAGTCAGAGATGTAGATTAATCCATCAATTCCTTCTTCTAATTCTACGAAAATACCAAAGTTTGTAAAGTTTCTAACGATACCTGTATGTTTAGAACCTACTGGGTATTTAGAAGTAATGTCAGTCCATGGATCTTGAGTCAATTGTTTGATACCTAATGACATCTTACGATCTTCTCTGTCTAGAGTTAAGATAACTGCTTCAACAACATCTCCAACTTTCACGAAGTCCTGAGCAGAACGTAAGTGAGTTGACCATGACATTTCAGAAACGTGGATTAAACCTTCAACACCTTCAGCAACTTCGATGAAAGCACCGTAATCAGCGATTACAACTACTTTACCTTTAACTTTATCACCAACAGTTAAGTTAGCATCTAAAGCATCCCATGGGTGAGCGTTTAATTGTTTCAATCCTAATTGAATTCTTGTTTTCTCATCATCGAAATCAAGGATTACAACGTTTAATTTTTGGTCTAATTCAAGAACTTCACTTGGGTGGTTGATTCTACTCCAAGAAAGGTCAGTAATGTGAATTAATCCGTCAACACCACCTAAGTCAATGAACACACCATAAGAAGTAATGTTTTTAACAACACCTTCTAATACTTGTCCTTTTTGTAATTGACCGATGATCTCTTTTTTCTGTACTTCAATATCAGCCTCGATAAGCGCTTTATGAGATACAACAACGTTTTTGAATTCGTGGTTGATTTTTACCACTTTGAATTCCATCATTTTGTTTACATATACATCGTAGTCTCTAATTGGCTTAACGTCAATTTGAGATCCAGGTAAGAACGCTTCGATTCCGAATACGTCAACAATCATACCTCCTTTAGTTCTGCATTTAACAAAACCGTTAACGATTTCTCCAGTTTCATTAGCTGCAATAACTCTATCCCAAGATTTGATAGTACGTGCTTTTCTGTGAGATAATACTAATTGACCTGTTTTATCCTCACGGATGTCGATTAATACTTCTACTTTGTCACCTACTTTTAAATTTGGGTTGTAACGAAATTCGTTTAAAGAAATAACACCTTCAGATTTAGCATTGATATCAACGATAACGTCTCTATCTGTAATTCTAACTACAACTCCTTCAACTACTTCTTCTTGATCTGTAGCGATGAAAGTTTTTGATACTAGTTCTTCAAACTCTTGCAAGTTTTTCTCATCTACTGCATCGATTCCTTCTTGGAAGTTGTGCCAGTTAAAATTTGCTAAAAACTCTTCTTGTGATTTTGTTTGTTCAGACATGCTGATAAAAAAATTTGTATTCTGTTTTTCTCGAGTTTCTCTATGCGATAGAAAATACAGAAGTTGTTTTACATAAATGGTTGATTCCTAATGGAAACTCTTCTCTGCCAAAAGGACTGCAAAAGTAATACATTTTTCTGAATTAACAAAACAAAACCGATATGATTGTCAGTATATTAATAAGAAGCAGCAAATTTAAGGCTTTTAAAGACGTTTAGTCCCGCTATCCGTTTCACACGAGCGATAGCGAACTGACGAAGTAATCTTTTGTGCCGAACCCCGTCACAAAAGGATTTCCACTTCTATCGGGGCTAGATTAGAAGTTTTTGTTTTCATAATTTAAAAAAACGAGAAATATACAAAACGAAACCCGACAGGTTTTAAAAACCTGTCGGGTTACTGTATAACTATCTTTGTCAAAGTTTAAAACTTTGACAAAGGTTACTTTTAATCTTAATGATTCAAATTCTCAATCTCCTTCGGATCATGTTTATGTTTAAACAAAACAGCAAAAGCAATAGCGATAACTAAAGCATAAGCAGCAAAAGACAACCAAATGGTATGCCAGTCTTTCATTAATACTGGATTTGCGAAAATTCCATCTACAGAAATTGAGTTTCCTTGTCCTTTTACAAACTCAACCATTTTCTCATTAGTTGCATCTGTTTGTAAGAATCCCGCTAATTCCGTAGTTGTATTGAACGACTTTGTAAAGAAACGATCAATTGCCCAACCAGAAGTCAAACTTCCTAAAACTGCTCCTACTCCATTGGTCATCATCATAAATAGACCTTGCGCAGAAGAACGAATTTTAGAATCGGTATTGCTTTCTACGAATAATGAACCTGAGATGTTGAAGAAATCAAATGCCATTCCGTATACAATACAAGACAAAATAATCATCCACAATCCACCAACTGGATCTCCGAAAGCAAATAATCCGAAACGAAGAACCCAAGCCAGCATACTAATCAGCATCACTTGTTTGATTCCAAAACGTCTTAAGAAAAATGGAATTGCAAGAATAAACAAAGTCTCAGAAACCTGAGAAATCGACATAATAATAGTCGAATATTTAATCACGAACGAATCTGCGTATTTTGGAAAATGTTTAAATTCATCTAAAAACACATCCCCGTAAGCGTTTGTCAACTGAAGCGCTCCTCCTAAAAACATAGAAAAAACAAAAAACAAAGCCATTTTGTAATTAGCAAACAACTTGAAAGATTCTAAACCAAAAGTCTCAATCCAAGTAGCATTTTCTTTAATCAAACGTTGTGGTTCGCATTTTGGCAATGTAAAAGCATAAATCCCAAGAATCAAAGCTCCAATTCCAGCGATATAAAACTGATATTCTGTTGCTTTACTGCCGCTTAAATTAGTAATCCACATCGCAACAATAAAACCAATTGTTCCCCAAACACGAATTGGAGGAAAATCTTTTACAATGTTTTTATTATTTAGTTTTAACGAAGTATAAGAAATAGAGTTACTTAAAGCTATTGTTGGCATATAGCAACACATTGCTAACAGCATGACAATAATAAAAGTATCAGGAGTTGTAACTTGTGCTATTGCAAACAAAACTACGGCATATAAAATATGAAGGATTCCGTAAAGTTTTTCGGCATTGACCCATCTGTCAGCAATAATTCCTGTAAGTGTAGGCATAAAAAGAGATGCAATTCCCATGGTTCCGAAAACTAATCCAAATTGAGTTCCTTCCCAGTTTTTAGTACCAAACCAATAATTTCCAATTGTTATAAGCCATGCTCCCCAAACAAAAAATTGAAGAAAGCTCATTAAAATCAATCTGTTTTTAATACCCATATATTAAAATTTGTCTTTTAGTAAAAATGAAGCGGTAAAACTACCATTAAAAATAATATCTGCAAAAAATTAAACTGTTTTAACAACATCATTTACTAATTCTAGAACTGCCGCAAACTGCTCTTCTTTATTTAAGTAAGAATTATCTATTTCTATTGCATCGTCAGCAATAACTAAAGGAGAATCTTCTCTGCTGGTATCCAGATTATCTCTTTCAACTACATTTTGCAGAACTTCTTCATAAGTTACATTATCTCCTTTTTGCTGTAACTCGTCAAAACGTCTTTGTGCGCGGGTTTCTGCACTTGCAGTCATGAATATTTTAAGTTCTGCATTAGGAAAAACTACAGTTCCTATGTCCCTTCCATCCATTACAATTGCTTTATTTGTACCCATTTCTTGTTGTTGTTCAACTAGCTTGGCGCGTACTTCAGAAACAGCCGCAACCTTACTAACAAAACTAGAAACTTCAAGAGTTCGAATCTGTTTTTCTACATTCTCACCGTTTAGATACATTTCAGCAAAACCTAAATCTGCATTAAATCTAAATTCAAGCTGAATGTTAGATAACGCATCAACTAAAGCTTCTTTATCAAAAAAATCAGCTGTAATAAATTGGTTTTGCATTGCAAAGTAAGCAACTGCACGATACATGGCCCCGGTATCTACATAAACATAATGAAGCTCCTTTGCTAATTGCTTTGCAAGGGTACTTTTACCAGTTGATGAAAATCCGTCGATTGCAATTGTAATTTTTTTCAATTTGTATTTTTTAAATTTTTATTCCTTTATTAATCGCTCTTTAAAAACGCAATAAAACTACTGCAAATGTAGCCATCTTTCTTTTTAAATGGAATACTTAAAAATATTAAACTTTTTCTTATAGCTAATATTTAATTCCCAATCACTCCAAAAAAAAATCCTTTTACAATCGTTATCCGATTACAAAAGGTTTCTAATAGTTAGTTTTCCACTAATAATAATTCTTCTTGATTATTGAAAATTTAAAATCAGACCAAAAAGGCTGGTATTAGCTGCTAATGTATATCTCGAGTAAGAATAATTAAATTTCAATTTATTCAACTTTAAACCAAAACCTAATGAAACGCCCGAAAAATTGCGCTGTTCGTCAACTCTTAATTCTTCTCCTCTTCTAAAATTGTATCCTAAACGCAAATTAAAAGCTCTTTTTGGAAAAAGCTCTACACCAAAAGTTACGTGTCTTAATGCGTTATTTACAAAAGAAACTTTCTCTTGACTTGTAGAACCGTCAATATTGGTTTCTCCACGAACTGGATTTGAAAAAGAAATATTCCATTGCTGTAAATTTTCCAAAGTAAGATGCCAACGAATGGGAACGTGTTCTAATTCCTGAGAAATTCCTGCAACAATTTCAAACGGTAAATTTTCCTTTATTCCTGAGTAAGTAGTAAACTGAGTTCCCATGTTACGGAAGACCAAAGCAAAATTTAAATCATTTTTTTCATCTAAATATAAGAATCCTAAATCGACAGCACCTCCTATAGAATTATAGCTTTCTAAAGACGATGTGATTAGTTTAGCATTTGCGCCAATGTAGAAATTTGTAAAAGGAACGTTGTACGAATATCCTAATGTAAGAGCTCCTTCACTACCTGTAAAATTTGAGGTTGCTTGGCCATTTTCATCATAACCCTCAAAAGATCCGTAGTTTACATAACTGACGCCAGCACAAAAGGTCTGCAAATGCCTATCATAAGTATAAGCGTATGATGCAGTACCGTATGAAGCCTCGCCGTAATAGCTCCCGTAATTCATCGCCAGATGATTATCCATATCAGCATTTATAAGTGCGGGATTAGACATCGCCTGGTTAACATCTTCGTCGTAGATGGTGACAACATCACCTCCTAAAGCAGCTTGTCTCGGTGAAGTAGTTAGATTTAAAAATTGATAGGTGTAGCGTCCTCCAACCTGTCCGAACGAAGCCGAACAAATCAGTAGTATAAAAAATAAAACAATTTGTTTTAACATGTTTATGGAACGTTCCTTTGTCGGAATAACGCAAAGGCAAAGATAAAATTATATAACTTCAAAAATAGATTCCAATAAAAAAATTCCAAATTCCAAATCTGAACTTCAGAATGGGATTTGGAATCTAAATATTTAAACTTTTAATTGCTTTTTATTTCAACAATTTTGCATTCTTAACGCTTTGATCTGTTAATGCGATAGCCAGAACTTCACTCATTTCTTTTACATAGTGAAAAGAAAGTCCTTCTAGATATTCAGCTTTAATTTCATCAATATCGCTTTTGTTTTCATGACATAGAATAATCTCTTTAATTCCTGCTCTTTTTGCAGCTAAGATTTTTTCTTTAATTCCGCCAACTGGTAAAACTTTTCCACGAAGCGTAATTTCTCCTGTCATTGCAAGGCTCTTTTTAACTTTCTTTTGCGTTAGAAGAGAAACTAAAGACGTTAACATTGCAATACCCGCACTTGGTCCGTCTTTTGGTGTTGCTCCTTCTGGAACGTGAAGATGAATATTATATTTCTGGAAAATTTCGGTACTTAAACCTAATTTCTTCGCATTAGCTTTAATGTATTCTAAGGCAATAGTCGCCGATTCTTTCATTACAGTTCCAAGATTTCCTGTAATAGTCAAAGCGCCTTTTCCTTCAGAAATCAAAGATTCAATAAATAAAATATCACCACCAACACTTGTCCAAGCTAAACCTGTTACAACTCCTGCAACATCGTTATTTTCGTATTTGTCGCGTTCTAATCTCGGAACTCCTAAAATAGTAACAATATCTTCGTCTGTTACTTTTTTGTTGTACTCCTCCTCCATTGCAACAGATTTTGCTGCATTTCTAATAACCTGAGCAATTTTAGTCTCTAAATTACGAACACCAGATTCTCTTGTATAACCTTCAACAATTTTTTCTAATTGTTTTTTACCTATTGTTAAATCCTTAGCCGTTAATCCGTGAGCTTCTAGTTGTTTTGGAAATAAATGTCTTTTGGCAATTTCTACTTTTTCTTCAATCGTATAACCAGACATTTTGATCACTTCCATTCTGTCTCTCAATGCAGGCTGAATGGCAGCCATATTATTTGAAGTAGCGATAAACATTACTTTAGATAAATCATACCCCATTTCAAGGAAATTATCATAGAAAGCACTGTTTTGTTCTGGATCTAAAACTTCTAATAAAGCAGAAGATGGATCACCGCTATTTCCACTTGACAATTTGTCAATTTCATCTAGAATAAATACTGGGTTTGAAGTTCCTGCCTTTTTTAAGCTTTGAATAATTCTTCCCGGCATTGCTCCAATATACGTTTTTCTATGTCCGCGAATTTCTGCTTCATCACGTAAACCACCTAATGAAATACGAACATACTCACGTCCTAAAGCTTCTGCTACAGAACGACCGATAGAAGTTTTACCAACACCTGGAGGCCCTGTTAGACATATAATTGGTGATTTCATATCATTTCGCAATTTTAAAACTGCCAAATGCTCAATCATTCTTTTCTTTACTTCTTCTAATCCGAAATGATCTTTATCTAAAACTTTCTGCGCAAATTTCAAATCGAATTTATCCTTAGAATATTCGCCCCAAGGCAATTCTAAAAACAACTCTAAATAGTTACGTTGAATACCAAAATCAGGAGATTGTGGATTCATACGACGCATTTTAGACAATTCTTTTTCGAAATGTTTTTGCGTTTTTTCGTCCCATTTTTTGGTTTTCGCTTTCAGTCCCATTTCGTCCATTTCCTCTTCCTGAGAAACACCACCCAATTCTTCCTGAATGGTTTTCATTTGCTGGTGAAGGAAATATTCTCTTTGTTGCTGATCTAAATCAAAACGAACTTTTGACTGAATGTCATTCTTCAATTCTAATTTTTGAAGTTCAACATTCATATAACGTAACGTTTCTAAAGCACGTTCTTTCAAACCATTGATTGACAAAAGGCCTTGTTTCTCTTTTACAGATAAATTCATATTAGAAGAAACAAAATTGATTAAAAACGATTGACTTTCAATGTTTTTAATGGCAAATGTAGCTTCAGAAGGAATGTTTGGACTTTCTTTAATAATCTGAATCGCAAGTTCTTTAACAGAATCTAAAATAGCAGTGAATTCAGAATCATTTTCATCTGGACGTTCTTCTGCAACTTCTTTTATAGTTGCTGTCATGTAAGGTTCTTCGGCAACAACTTCGTCAATTTCGAAACGTTTTTTTCCTTGAAGAATAACGGTTACATTTCCGTCAGGCATTTTTAAAACACGTAAAATACGCGCTACCGTTCCTATTTTATGAATATCGTCTTTTGACGGATCTTCGTCTTCTTCATTGATTTGAGATACTACTCCAATGATTTTTCCTCCTGCATTGGCATCATTAATCAATTTAATAGATTTATCTCTTCCTGCAGAAATTGGAATAACAACTCCTGGAAACAAAACAGTATTACGTAAAGGTAAAATTGGCAAAGAAACAGGAAGTTCTTCATTATTCATTTCCTCTTCATCCTCTGGAGTTAACAAAGGAATCAATTCTGCTTCTGAATCAAATTCTTGAAGTGACAGATTGTCAATAGTAAGTATTTTATGATTTGACATGATAATATATAAGTCGTTTTGTCATTATTTTTTTGTGCTGTCTGTAAAACAGGTATTGCTTTGTGAAGTTATACTTGAAAATGCGCTTTATTTTTCAATTACAAGACAGGCCATAAAATTAGACAATCATTATGCCAAATGCAAAAGAAGTCAGTCCTAAATTTAGATTTTCATTCTTCAAAATTTGAAAAAAAATAAAATTAATTTTATCAAAAGTGTAACAAACAAAAAAATGTAAAGTCCTTTATAAAAACCAAAAGCCATTACTTGAGCATAGACAACCAAAATATCGAAGAATTAATTGCGCTTTGTAAAAAGAACAATCAAAAAGCGCAGTTTGAAATTTACAATCGCTATTGCAAGGCGATGTATAATGTTGCTTATCGTATTGTAAAAGATGAACATTTTGCACAAGACGTCATGCAGGAAGGATTCTTAAAGGCTTTTACCAAAATCAATGACTATAAACAAGAAGTGGCTTTTGGAGCATGGTTAAAAAAAATAATCATCAATTATAGCATCGATTTTTACAAAAAAAACAACTCTTTCCAGGTAGAAGACATAAGTAAACAGCTTTATAAAATTGAAGAAAATGACGGAATTATTTCTGAAAACATCGACTTAAACAATCTAAAAGTAAAACAAGTTCTTGACACTATTCTGCAGTTAAAAGATAGTTACAGAATGGTTCTAACGCTTTTTTATATTGAAGGTTATGATCAAGAGGAAATCTGCGAAATATTAAATATTTCGTATGCCAATTGCAGAACAACTTTGAGCAGAGCAAAAGATAGTTTACGAAGAAAATTGGAAGAAATATAAAATGAATTGGAATTATGAAAAATGAAAAAGACAATTTAGACGAATTATTCAACAGATTTGAAAACCAATGGGATGTTCAGGAGTTAAATCCAGATCATCAAATGAAATTTCTGGAAAAACTAAATAAAAAAGAACCTACTAAAAAGTATTGGTTTGTAACAGCTATTGCCGCATCTATTGTATTGATGCTTGGAATTTCTCTTTTTTACAAAAATGAAAAACCAAAAGAATTCAAATTTGCCTCTAAAGAAACTAAACGAACTGATTCTATTTTCAATATTCTAATTGATAACGAACTGGTTAAATTGAAAGAAAAAAGTTCACCAGAAAATGAACAAATCATTAATGACGCATTAAACCAAATGAAAACTTTTGATGCTGATTACCAAAAAATCATTAACGAATTGCAGAAAAACGGTGAAAACAAACAGATTATTTACGCTATGATAAGCAATCTACAAACCCGAATTTCTTTTTTACAAACCGTTCTAAAACGAATTGAAGACAACGAAAAATTTAAAAACACATCTAATGAAAAAACATTATAACTTACTAATCTTATTGCTTTTGATTCCTTTTTTGGGATTTTCAAATGACGATACTTTTATCACCAAACAAAAAAACATTAAAAAAACCTATATCGTAAATTCTAACGCAGGAATTGACATCAACAACAAATACGGAAACATTTCGGTTACGACCTGGGATGAGGATAAAATTGATCTCGATATTACTATAAAAGTTGACGGACCAAATGAAAATTGGGTAAACGAAAGACTAAACAGTATTGATGTCGATATTACAGCTCTTAAAGGAATGGTTTCTGCGGTAACCAAACTTGGAAATTCTTCCTTAAAAAGTAAAGGAAGCCATAATAGTTTTGAAATTAATTATGTGATAAAAATCCCTAAAAATGGATCAATCAAACTAATTAATAAATATGGCAACATAAACATCCCAAATGCAGAATCTTCTACAGATATAGATTGCAAATACGGAAAAATAACTTTAGGAAAACTAAATGGAGTTACTAATCAAATTTCAATCGCATATTGCCAAAATTCAAGTATCGATTATGTAAAATCTGGAAATATAGATGCGCGTTATTCTGGCCTTAAAATTAACGATTCCGGAAATTTAAATTTGAATGCCAATTATACCGATGTGAATCTTGGTGACGGACAAAACATCAAATCTGATTGTAATTACGGAACGCTTAAATTTCAAAAAGTCAATTCTTTAAATGGTTCTGGAAATTATTTAACACTTATAATTGGAGAAATTTCGAGTAACTTTAGTTATGATACCAATTACAGCAAAATAAACATTGGAACCATGAATGAAAAAGCTGGAAATATAAATATCAACTCAGGCTACACAGATATTTCTATCGGATATCTTCCTAATTATGCTTTCGATTTCGATATTTCGGCGAGATACTCTAATATTAAACATGATAATACTTTAGAAATTTCTACTTCAGAAACCAAAAGCAACAGCAAAAGAATCGCTGGTTTTTATAAGAAAAAAGGTCTCAACAAAATTAATATCAATTCAAACTACGGAAATATTTCGTTGACAAAAAATTAATCATCTAAAAATCAAAACAATGAAAAAATCAATTTTTATTCTAGCATTAAGCGCACTTCTTATGACTGGAAATGCCAACGCACAGTCAAAAATAAACGGAAACGGTAAAGTTACAACAGAAACCAGAACCACTGGAGATTACGACGGTATTAAAATTGCGGGATTCTTTGACGTAGATCTAGTTTCAGGAAAAGAAGGAAAAATTACAATCAAAGGAGAAGAAAATTTATTATCTGCAATAAAAGTAGAAGTTGAAGGAAATGACTTAAAAATCTATGTAGAAAAAGGAACTCAAATTCGTACCAGTTCAGGAAATAAAATTGAAGTAACCATTCCATTTGAAAATATTTCAGAATTAAGTTTAGCTGGTTCGGGTTCAATTCATTCTAAAAATAGTATTAAAAGTGATAGTTTTACCATTAACCTTGCTGGTTCAGGTAATTTCAATTTACCTGTTGATGCCAATAATTTAGCTCTAAACGTAAGTGGTTCAGGAAAAATCAATTTAAAAGGAACTGCCAATAACTTTTCTACAAAACTTTCAGGTTCAGGAGATATTGATGCTACTGACTTAAAATCTAAAATAGTTGAGGCTCATGTATCTGGATCTGGAAATAGTAAAGTAACTTGTAATGAAAGCATTACAGCAAGAGTTGCGGGCTCAGGAAATATCAAATATTTTGGAAATCCTGAGAAAAAAGACGCAAAAGTAGCAGGCTCAGGAACGATTACTAAAGGTTAATTATAAAAAATATCACGAATTTCAAAAATCATCATCAATCAAATAATTCCTGTAATTCGTGATATTGCTATTATTGAAGACGTTTCGACTAGTTTGAAACGTCTTTTTTGTGAACTCTTCTTAAAAGAAAAATGGCTGTGACGAAAAAGATTCCTAAAATTACAATTGCAGTACGTGGACTTCCCGTAATTTGATCGATAATTCCGTAAACACACATTCCAATAACGATTCCGATTTTCTCAGCAACATCATAAAAACTAAAAAACGATGCTGTATCTTCTGTTTCTGGTAATAATTTTGAATAGGTTGAACGTGATAATGCCTGAATTCCTCCCATTACAAATCCGGCAACTGTTGCCATAACGTAAAAATGCGTTGGCAAAGTAATAAAAAATGCAAGCGCGCAAAACACAGCCCAAATCGCATTTATAAAAATTAAAGTAGGAACATTACCAAATTTTTCTGAAGCCCTAGAAGTTAAAACCGCACCAACAACAGCAACCAATTGGATTATTAAAATACAAACAATTAAACCTATTGTACTTTGCTCTTTAGTTTCCCATTGAATTTCCTGTGCGCCAAAATAAGTGGCAACAAGCATTACAGTCTGAACCGCCATACTAGAAACGAAAAACCCTCCTAAATAACGCTTTAAAGGAATATTTTCATTTAATAAAGCCCAAACCTTTTTCAATTCTTTAAAACCATTAAAAACCACAGATTTTGTTAATTTCTGTCCAGACTCTTTACTGCCTTTTGGTAAATAATAGTAAGTATATTGGCTGAATAAAATCCACCAAACTCCAACCATTACAAAAGAATAACGCATTGCTTTCATTGCGGCTTCACCATCAGTTCCTGAAATTCCAAAAAGTTTTGGTTTCATAATCATAGCTAAATTGACAATCAGCAAAATAACGCTTCCAATATATCCTAATGAATATCCTTTTGCACTAATTCTGTCTTGCTGTTCTTCAAATGCAATATCCGGAAGATAGGAATTATAGAAAACTAAACTTCCCCAATAGCCCAATAAACCTAAAAAGTAAAATAGAAGTCCTACATAAATATTATCCAAATCAAACCAATACAATCCCATACAAGATAAAGCGCCCAGATAACAGAAGAATTTCATAAATGATTTCTTGTTTCCAACGTAATCTGCAATTCCCGATAACAGTGGAGAAATAAAAGATACCACCATAAAAGCGAAAGCTGTAATGAAACTTATTAATGCTGAGTTTTTAAGATGCATTCCAAAAATATCAATATAATGATCACGATCACTGAATAAAGCTTCATAAAAAATTGGAAATACTGCCGAAGCAATAGTCAAAGTATAAACTGAATTGGCCCAATCATAAAATGCCCATGCATTTAAAAGCTTCTTATCTCCTTTTGGTAGGTTTTTCATAGAAATGGTTTTGTTAATTGGCTACGAATTTATCTAATTTTTATCATAATCAAATAGAAATTACTCAAATCCTGTATTATTAAATTATCAACTCTCCTAAAAAGAAAAAAGCTATTCGAATTCGAATAGCTTTTTGTCAGTTGTACATCTGTACATCTTTTTATTTTATTGTTCCAACTTTTAAAGCAATTGCTTTTGCTTCTGGAATAAGCGCTTTTATATTAGCGATTCTGGTTGCGTCAGAAGGGTGAGTACTCATAAATTCTGGTGTAGACGAACCTCCTGATTTTGCAGACATTCTTGTCCAGAACGCAACAGCATCATCCGGATTGTAGCCTGCAATTGCCATTAAAGTCAATCCGATTTTATCGGCTTCGCTTTCATTACTTCTACTAAAAGGAAGCATTACTCCTACCTCAGTTCCCATTCCGTAAGCTTGAGAAAAAATTGCTCTGGTTTGAGCCGTTTTATTGGTTGTTGCTGCATCTAAAACTGCACCTCCTATTGACTGTAACTGTGCTGCACTCATTCTTTGTGCTCCGTGATTTGCCAATGCGTGCGAAACTTCGTGTCCCATCACTGTAGCTAAACCAGATTCGTTTTGTGTAACAGGCAAAATTCCAGAATAAACAACAATTTTTCCTCCTGGTAAACACCAAGCATTAACTTCTTTGTTGTCTACCAATTTATATTCCCAACGATAATCTTTTAAATATTGTGATTGTCCTAAATATGTTAAATACTTTTCAGCAGCTGCTTTAATTTTATATCCAACATTCTCAACAAGTTTCGCATCAGAAGTTCCTGTTATCACTTTATTTTCAGACAAAAAAGTACTGTATTGCTGAAAAGAAGTTGGAAATAATTCACTGTTTGAAACAAAATTCAAGTTTTGTTTTCCTGTAATCGGGTTTGTTGCACAAGATAAAACAAGACCGCTGAAAATCCCTAAAAACAAATATTTTTTCATAATTCGAGCTATTTTCTAACAAAAATACAATTAAAAAAAATAAAATATTTTACATATTAAGTCGAAAAAATATCAAAATTTAACTATTCACCAATAATATGAAGTTCACTAAACTCTTTATCAACTATTAAGAAATTATTTTGCTCAAAATTAATTTTATCAAACTCAATTTTTTCGTTGTCAATTTCTATTTCTGCAACTTTAAAAGGTAATCCAATTAAATTGATTTTGTACTTTGTATACGGAGTTGTATACTTTCCTTCTTTATGAAGCTGAATAATAAGCTCTTTTTCCTTTCCAATATTTCGTAACGACAAATAGCTATAACGTCCTTTTTTATAATCGTAACCGTCTTGAGCGTCTTCATAAACTGCTGATTGTTCTTTACCATTTTTATAGTAAACATCAAGTGTTAATTCATCAAATTCTAATTCACCAACATATTGCTGAACTGGATATTTTGGAATAATAGCTCCTGCTTTTACAAAAACTGGAATCTCATCAAATTTAGTATCAATCCAAATTTCTCTTCCACCAATAAACAATTCATTGGTCCAATAGTTATACCATTCACCACGTGGAATATACATACGTCTACCTACAGCATTAGGTTCAAGTATTGGACAAACTAAAATTTGGTTTCCGAAGATGAATTCGTCATTTCGATAATGCGTTTGTGTATCATCCTGATCGTAATACACCAAAGGTTTTAACATTGGAACTCCTTCTTCAATATATTGCCAAAACATTGTATATAAATAAGGCAACAATTGATAACGAAGACTAACAAATTTTCGGGTAATATTAATTACTTCTTCATCAAAAGCCCAAGGTTCTTGATTTCCATGATCTCCAGAAGAATGCGTTCTACAAAACGGATGGAAGACACCTAACTGAATCCAACGTGCGTATAACTCTCCAGTTGGTTGTTCTGCAAATCCACCAATATCAGAACCAGTAAATCCCATTCCCGAAATAGATAATCTTTGCACCTGAATGTTTGCAATCCATAGATGTTCCCAGGTTGCAACATTATCACCTGTCCACGAAGAAGTGTAACGCTGTGCTCCAGAATAAGCAGATCTAGTAATTACAAAAGGACGTTTTGGATAAGCAAAACGTTTCACACCATGATAAGTTGCTCTTGCCATCTGTGTTCCGTAAATATTATGCGCTTTTCTATGACTGCAAGGATTTCCATCGTATACGTGACGAACATCCATTGGAAAAGTTTTATTTGGAACCTCCATTACAGCTGGTTCGTTCATATCATTCCAAACTCCTTTTACTCCAATATCTGCAATTAATTCTTTAAATAAACCAGCCCACCATTCTCTTACTACGGGATTTGTGTAATCTGGAAAGTTACATTCTCCTGGCCAGACTTTTCCTTTCATATAAGGTCCATCGGCTCTTTTACAGAAATAATCTTTTTCTAATGCTTCTTTATAAACCCAATAATCTTTATCGATTTTTATTCCAGGATCTATGATTACAATTGTTTTAAAACCATCTTCTGCTAATTCAGAAACCATTCTTTTCGGATCTGGAAAATAGTTTTTATTCCATGTAAAGCATCGAAATCCTTCCATATAATCAATATCGAGATAAATGGCATCACAAGGAATTTGAAGTTCTCTAAATTTTGATGTAATTTCTTTTACTTTACTTTCAGGATAATAACTCCATTTACATTGGTGATATCCTAAAACCCAAAGCGGTGGTAATTCTGGTTTTCCGGTTAAATCGGTATATGTGGTCACAACATCCTGCATTTGTGGACCATAGACAAAATAATAATTCATTTCGCCACCTTCAGCCCAAAAACTGGTTACATTTCGTCTTTCTTGACAAAAATCAAAGAAAGTTCTGAAAGTATTATCAAAGAAAATACCGTAAGATTGTTTATTGTGAAGTCCAATATAAAAAGGAACAACTTTATATAAAGGTTCCTGATCTTTTTGATAGGCATATTGATCTGTAGCAAAATTTTCGACTCTTTTGCCTTTAAGGTTCATTTGAGTAGCTTTATCTCCAAGACCGTAATAACATTCACCATCTTTAGCATATTTACTCATTTTTACGATATTTCCGCCATATTCGTAGCTTTCTTCCCAATGAAAACCAAGTTCATCTTCAAGAATTAAAAAATCATTCAAATCGTAAATAGCTAAACGAAGATCTGCTTTTTGAATTTTGCACTTTACCTTACTGGTTCTTATTTCAAAATAAGTTTCCTGTTCTGTAACTTCTAAGAAATTGTAACCATGAAGCTGCGTTTTATCAATGGCATAAGAAAAGTCATTACTGAAATATCCTTTAGTGGTAAAACGAAATCGAATTAAACTGTCTCTAAGAACAGTAACTTTTAAGATTACCTTATTATCTGTATTAAAGAAAATTGAATCGCCTTCATGTTCATAAGAAACGATTTTTGATGGATATAAATCTCCTTTGTATTCTAATGATGTGTTTGTAATCATATCGCCAATGAATTAATTATAACAATAATCTCTCTTTTCAAACATACAAAAAAAGATCATAAAGCCCTATGAATAAAAGGTTTATTAACGAAAACGTTTTTTCTGATTGAGTTTGTAATTAGAAAACAAAAAATCAACAATTTGATAATTTTGAAACGATTAAATGATAAAATCTTACTTAAAAAAGATTGTACTGTTTTTATTATACTAAAGAATACACAGTAACACTCAAAGGAGGTAAAATTAATTCT
>NZ_DASWYK010000036.1:0-29336 GCF_036405015.1 Flavobacterium sp.
ACAATTAAAATAATAATATTAGTAATTTTTATTTCACATTTAGTGATTTAGTTATTGATAAAAAAAGAGTTTTTATTAAACTGAAAAAAAAGATTTCAATTTATTAAAGCTTTTTGTTTTTGGTTACACTGCGAAAAAAGAGAAGGGTAAAGAAATAAAAGTAATATTCATTTCATTTGAGAGATGAAATGAATAAAACTACAAAGAATATAATTTTAAAATTCCTCTTAAAAGTTACAATTGTATCAAAAAAGGTTTAATGATGAGTAGGGAGAAGTAAAATTATTTGAATAAGATATTTTTCAATTGCCTCCAGCTTTAGATGGAGTTTTTTTGTTTTCAATAAATAGGCTTTAGCCAAATATTTTGGTTTTTGGCTAACAGCATTTTTTATGATTTAATACGTCTCATAAATAATTTCATCCTCCATTTTAAGTTTCTTATCGAAAGAAACATACAAAAACAATTGTCCTGCAGGAGATTCGCCAGCATCGTAACCTATTCTGAAAGTATCTTCATTGTCAAAAATAATATCGGAAGGTTTTAGGCTTTTAACATCTTCATCAGGATGTTTTTCCTGAATGAATGCTAAAGCGTCTTTATTCAACTGATCGAAGTTTTTGTGTAGTTTAGTAATAAGTGGACGCAGTTTTTCCATGTTTTGAAAAGTTTGAACTTCTGTGGAAACATAAATTTCAAAACCTTCAATAACTAAGTTTGCTGCATATCTTGAAGAAGAAACATTGTAATTGAAAACACCAATTCCGTTAATTGTATAATCTTCTTCTTTGATTAAATTGTTTGAATAATCAATTGTTTTTAATTCCGGATTTCTAGAAGTATCCAATTCAGAGATTTTGTTATCAGAACAATATAAAGTTCGTAGCAAAGCATTTTGACTGATGTCCAAAACACTAAGATGATTGTAAAAACAACGTAAATCTTCGAGGTTTGGGTTGTTTTGCAGATTTAAATTTTTGATGGAATTATTACTGCATCTTACCGTTTTCAAAGAAGGACAACCGCTGATATCAAAGCTCATTAATCCGTTTTGGGTGCATTCTAAATATTGTAAGCTTGGCTTATTGTCTAGTTCAATTCCGAAAATATGATTATAGCTAAAATCCAGTTCTTCTAAAAGTGGATTATTCTCTAAAGAAAGATCCGTCAGTAGGTTCCAGTGACAAACTAGTTTTTCAAGAAGTGTATTGCTTTTTAATTTTAATTTTTTGATTCGGTTAAAACCGCAATTTAGATATCGGAGTTCTTTGTTTTCAGATAAATCAAGCGATAGAATTTCGTTTTCACTACAAATTAATTCTTCTAACAATAAATTACGGCTACAATCCATAACTTGAAGTTTATTATAAGAACAATCTAAACTTTTTAAAGCAGTAAAATATTCTAATCCATTGAGGTTTTTTAGTTTTTGTACAGACAAATCCAATGATTCCACTTTCAAAACATCGTTGGTTTGAATGGTTGTCTTATCCTGCGAAAAATTCTCAAGAATGTATTGTTTGAAATTGAGATCGGTGAAAAAATGCGTAATATCCATAATGTACTGAAAGTTAAGATTCTTTAATTTCGTTTCACGTCTTTAGTAGTTAATCCATTTCCATGTCTTTTGAAAATTCCTCCCATTTTTGGTTCAGGAATTCTTTAGTTTGTTCTACAAATTTTGAATCGACATTTTTTAAAGTATGCACTTTCGGACTTAAGATTGCGTTACCATTTTCAAAATAAATAAAAGCGCTAACATCGTCATCTCCCCAAAAGAAAGGAAATACGATTGCTCCGTTTTCTGGACTTTTGCTTACGTATTTTTCTAAACTTATAATAAAAGCAAACATCGGAATCATTTCGAGATAGTTTTCGCTAAAAAACATCATTCCCCAGTGCCATTCTTCGCTAGTTTCGTTATAATCCGAAAATGCCATGGCTTGTTGATAATTGATCCAGCCGTTAAGAATTTCTTCATTGGTAGCATCATTATAAAAATGAAGTAATTCATTGGTCAAAGACATTTTTGAATACATTTTTCGACTGTCCCACCAGTTTAACCAATTATCGTTGAGTTTTGCTTTTTCGGGAGCGCTGCTTAAAAACTTTTCAAGCTGCGTTTTGGTAATTTTTACTTTGCAATATAATGAGCTTAATTCAGACATGCGTTTGTTCTATTATTTGTGTTCATTTTTTAGGTTTAGAAGACTTCGAACAGATTACCATTCCATGAAGAAAATAGAGTGATTATCGGGATCTTTTAAAAATAAAGCCATTCCTCCTGGATATTCCCAAGGCCCTGAAAATGTACCGCTTTTCATTTTGTGAGGATTTGATTCTGAAGTTTCGGGAACATGATTTTTAATAAATCTTTCGTAAGTTTCTTCTATATTAGCGTCATTTATCTCAATATTTCCAGTGTTCAGAGGTCTTTCTTCGGTACTTATTTTAAGTTCAAAATGGTTGCCAATTGGAACAGAGAAACCTTTTGAATTTTTTAAATCTTCTTCATCAAGATCAAAAGCTCTTTTGTAAAAATCAAATGACTTTTGAAGATTTATACTATAAAACCAAGCTGAAATTCTCATAAAAATATTTTTTTTAGATGATTGTTTTAATGGCGGTTATCACATTGAAGGTAAATTTCTTCATTTGATTTATCTATAAGTGAAATTCCTGGACAGCCAAATGATTCATACAAAAAGCCAAAAACAACTTGTGGTTTGTTTTTAAAAAGTTTACCCGTCCATTGATTAATGACGTCTTGACCTTCTTCATAATTTAGAGGAGCAGGTGAGGTACCTTCGCTCTGACTGTATAATTTTTCGATTATAATTTCTTTTGTTTTAGCATCTATTACAATAAGACGTCTGGCATAAAGTATTTTTTGCTTGTCGATATAATCTTGAAGAAAATAATTGTAAACACTTGTTTTAAAGCCATAAGTATTGCCAATGCTATGACCTTTTACAATTTTTTGATCTTCGCTTTTCATTGGTTTTGATGGAAATTCTTTAGCCGTAATTTTTTTCCAGTCAACAGGAATTAAACGTTCTTTTGCAAACGGATTTTCTTTTCCTACATAGACCAAAGCATCTCTATAATATTCGCTAAAACCTTTCAGATATTTTTTGTTGATTTCAAAACCAATCATAAAATCGTAGTTGTGATAAGGCCAGTCTTCTTCTGAAGAATATCCATTTAAAAATGCTGCTGTTTTTAGATTTTTTACCAAAAATGAAGCTAATTTATTTTTAGCATAATCATAAACAAAAAGAGAATCGGTTTCTGAAATATTGGTTTTGGATAAAAATCTTTTTCTGTAGTTTTTTTCGAATGTAAAATATTGGGCATTAATTTTTCCCATTTTTTCCAGATTAGGCAAAGCTAAAGTGTCTTTTTCATCGTCTATAGGATAAATATCCGAAAGAGATACAAAAGCAACCTCACTGCTGTCTTTTGGCATAAGGGTAAATAAATTAATACTTTCTTTTCTCGGTCCTTGTTCTTCTGTTTGAAGCGTATCGATTTCGGTAATTGCATTTTTAGAAGTATCCTGCTTTGTTGTTTTGGCAGATTTTTTCTTTTCGCAGGCAGAGAAAAAAACTAAAAATGTGGCAGATATCAGTAATAATTTTGTTTTCATTATATGATTTTTGATTTTGAATTGATTTTTAGATTTGAAAAGTCAACGGTTTATTTTTGAGTTAATACAATCGCTTGTTTTTTTAATCTTTTTCTAAAATGAAAATAACAAGTAAGGCTGATTATGAAATGAGGTGCAATCATGGTAAATAGAAATTTCCAGCCAGTTAGGAGTGTGCTAAATTCAGTTCCTTTTTCGAATAAATCGCCTATCATAAAGCAGAATAATGTTCCAAACGGAATCAAACAATAAGTCAATAAGGAATAAAAAGAGTTCTTTCTGATTGACTCATATTTGTTCAGAAAAATCGAAAGGGATAATATCGATAGTATAAAAACAAATCTTAAAGAGTAAAAAAAAGTCAAACCAGAAATTATAGTTAAGAAAAAGTTGTTGTCTTCATTTTCTATATAAAGTAAATCAGATAGTAAATAATGCGAAATGATAATGCTTAGTACAGAAATTAGTAGCCAGGTTTTTATAAAGTAAAATGTCATTGTTTTTCTTTTTTAATGTTCTGTTGTCGCTATAATAGTACCGTTATATTTATTGAAAGTAATCGTTTTATTTGGCCCTCCAGAAAAGAGTGTTAAGGTCAGCGTAGTGTCTGTTTCATTTTTAAAAATGATATCTTTTGCAGTTCTGATTTTCATATTTGAATCATCATTCATTACTTCTAAATCGATGCATTTGAATGCTCTTTTTTCGAAAATTCCTTTTTTCTCAATTACTTCAAGCCATGGATAAGCCATTGGACTGTAACCAACAATTTGCGCTCGATAATTCTCATTTAGATTTCTATTTTGATATAAACCTAAAGATGTCATGGAGTTTACTAAAGCAAAAAAAGGCAGCATCATTGGTAGAATACTGAGAATTAAAGCAATGATAAGTCCTGCTAAAAGTAATTTTGCCAGTAGTTTTTTCCAAAAAACAACAATTACGGTAAAACTTAAAATGAACCAAATCCAAAATAAAACTACATCACTGTAATAGCCACGAAGACTGATTTCTTGAAAATAGTATAACAAGCAATCTATCGTTAGAAACGAACTTGCAATTACATAAATGGCTAAAAGGTATTTTTTATTTCGGCTCATATTTCTTTGAGATATATTGAAAAACAAAAACGGTTATGCAGGATAAAACCAAAATAGGTAGAACAGAAAAAGAAAGCGTATAATGTATTTCTTCGTCAAAATCATACGTACTCCACGAAGATTCTCTTTCTACAAAAATGCTGTAATTCCAAAGGAACCACATTCCGATTAAGAATAGCAATTGAATCGTAATCTGTACATATTGATTTTTAAGGAAATAAAGAATGCGAAACAAAACAGTTAAAGAGAATGCAGTAAATAAAGACATAAAACAAATATCTTCTGCTAAAGAGCAATCAAGACACGAACTTGACATTTTTTCAGAAAAACTTCCCATCGCCCAATATACTTCTAAAAAAGTAGCGGCAAATAAGAGTATTACAATAAAAGAATATTTCTTTAAAAGTCGGATTGTGTTATTTAGAGAAGTCTGTGTCATTTTTCCCAAATTTTTCTAACTAATTTTAGTAAACAAGGTTTTTCATTTTTGTTTTCTTGTTCTGTTTTCATCAATTTAGTGAGATACACAAAAATATGAAACCTTTATTAAAGAATTATCTTTCAAATTATATTTATAAAAGAATACATTTTTGATTTAAAAACTTAACACTTAACCTTTTGATAATATGGTGAATAGTTTTAATTTTTACTTTTAATTAAAATTTTAAATTATGGATATTAATTGGAATATAATAGGAGTTGTAGCTATTCTGGTTGTTGTTTTAGTGGTACTGACAGTCAGAAAAAATCTAAAAGAGAAAAAGAAATTAGAAAATCTGCTGAACAACGATTTCAAAAAAGCTGAAAAAAAAGACGTAGATGCTGATGATTCTGCGAATGAGAAATAGATGAAATACGAGCTAAACCCGACAGGTTTTAAAAAACTGTCGAGTTTAATTGGAGATATAAAAAGTAAACCCTTGTAAAAATGAATTTACAAGGGTTTTTATATTTGTGGAGAATACCGGATTCGAACCGGTCACCCCTTGCCTGCCAGGCAAGTACTCTAGCCAAATGAGCTAATCCCCCAAAGTGTATAGCAAATAAAGCCAAATAATTTTCAAAAAACAAATTTCATAGTGTTTCAGGATAATTATTTTTCAAAAGCGTAACTTTACTTTAAATCTAATTTTATGAGTACTGAAAATCTAAATGGAAGTTTAGAAACTTCTTTTCAAAATACCATTGCAATAGTCCAATTTGGTCATCCTGCCAGTAATTCTTTTCCACGTAGTCTGTTAGATGCTTTGACGGCTGAGATAAACGCTTTAAGTCGAAATGAAAATGTATCGGTTATTATTTTAAAAAGTGAAGGAGCAAAAGCTTTTTGTTCTGGAGCTTCTTTTGATGAACTTTTATTGGTAGAAAATGAAGAACAAGGTGTCGAATTCTTTTCTGGTTTTGCTCATCTATTAAACGCCATGCGAAATTGTAATAAGTTAATCATTGGCCGTGTACAAGGAAAAGCAGTTGGAGGCGGAGTCGGAATTATTTCGGCCTGCGATTATGTTTTTGCAACTCCTGAAAGTGATATAAAACTATCTGAACTGGCAATCGGAATCGGACCTTTTGTAATTGAGCCTGCTGTTTCCCGTAAAATCGGTAAAACAGCAATGACCGCAATGACGCTTGCGCCAAATGAATGGAAATCTGCAGAATGGGCTTTTCAAAAAGGACTTTATTCTGTATTGAGTACAGCAGATAATCTGGATTTGGATGTCGAAAATTACGCTCAAAAAATGAGTTTCTATAATCCCGAAGCGTTATACGAAATGAAAAAGATTATTTGGGAAGGAACAGAACAGTGGGAATCACTGCTCTTTGAACGCGCCGCAATTACAGGAAAACTGGTTTTGTCTGATTTCAGCAGAAATGCTTTGCTTCAGTTTAAAAAATAGGTATGATATAAGTCATTGATTTTAGACAAATAGTAACATAGTTTTGAAAACATTTTAAAATCAATCCGTCACTATATAAATTATTAAACATGACTATTATTTCGTTACTTCAAAAAGTAGACATTGCAGAGAAAATTAAAGATGCTCCCGACAACGGTTATCAAATAGGTGTTGTCATTGGATCTTTTATTCCGTTCCTGATTTTAGGCGGAATTGCTTTGTGGATGTATAACCGTGCTAAAAAAAGAGCTAAAAACGGCAATTAATTTGTAAATTTGCAAGCTTAAAATTAAAAATCGATGAGTAATATCAGAATTACAAAACAATTTAGCTTCGAAACCGGTCATGCTTTGTACGGTTACGACGGAAAATGCAAGAATGTTCACGGGCACAGTTACAAATTGTCGGTAACCGTTATTGGTTCGCCAATCACAGATCGATCGAATGTAAAGTTCGGAATGGTAATTGATTTTTCTGATCTAAAGAAAATTGTAAAAGAAGAAATTGTCGATCAGTTTGACCATGCAACTGTTTTCAATCAGACAACTCCTCATATCGAATTGGCTAACGAATTGAAAAACCGTGGTCATCACGTTATTTTAGTAGATTATCAGCCAACAAGTGAAAATATGGTGGTTGATTTTGCTGAAAGAATTATTGCAAGACTTCCGGCTGGAATTTCACTTTTCTCGCTAAAACTTCAGGAAACTGAATCGTCGTTTGCAGAATGGTATGCTTCGGATAATCTTTAAAATAGAGTAAGAAGTTAAATGTTATGAGTTAGATGTTAAAGTCGAAATGAATATCATATAATTTAAAAGCTTCTTATCTTATAACCCTTAACTAATAAAGGATAATTTCATCAATGAAAAAAATATATTTTGCTTCAGATCAGCATTTTGGTGCGCCGACTCCAGAATTGAGTTTGCCTCGTGAAAAGAAATTTGTGGCGTGGCTGGATGAGGTTAAAGAAGATGCAGAAGCTATTTTTCTGTTAGGTGATTTATTTGATTTTTGGTTTGAATATAAAACGGTTGTTCCAAAAGGTTTTGTTCGAATTTTAGGTAAACTAGCCGAAATTCGCGACAGTGGAATTCCGATTTATTTTTTCGTCGGAAACCATGATTTATGGATGAATGATTATTTTGAAACCGAATTGAATATTCCGGTTTATCACGATAATAAAGAATTTACTTTTAACGGAAAGACCTTTTTGATCGGTCACGGAGACGGAAAAGGTCCTGGCGATAAAGGCTATAAAAGAATGAAAAAGGTATTTACAAATCCTTTTTCAAAATGGCTTTTTCGTTGGCTTCATCCCGATGTTGGAGTGAGTTTAGCACAATATTTATCCGTCAAAAATAAATTGATTTCTGGCGATGAAGACATTAAGTTTCTTGGTGAAGAAAAAGAATGGCTGATTCTTTATGCCAAAAGAAAACTAGAAACTAAACATTACAATTATTTCGTTTTTGGACATCGTCATTTACCAATGATTCGTTCTGTTGGTGAAAATTCAGAATATGTAAATCTAGGTGACTGGATTGGATACTTTACTTACGGTGTTTTTGATGGAGAAAAATTTGAGCTTCACGAATTCAAAAAATAATTACTTTTTCGCATTCGGATAAATACCGATTTTGTGCGTTCTCAAGATATAACTGGATAATTGTTTGCTGTTTGAAAGCTGAAAATTAATAGCATTTGAAGCTTTTTTCGGCATATGACATTCAATACAATTATCGGCCAATAATTTCTCAGAAGTTGTTTTTAGTGTAGTTTCATTATGTTTTAAACCCTGATGACAAGTCATGCAGATTTTAGAATAAGAAGCCATATTTTTAGAAGCATTTTCATGCGGATTATGACAAGTGATACAATCCATTTTATCGCTTTTCATAAAACATTTGCTTTGCGCCATCAAACGGAATTGATTTCCATGAACGTCAAATTGAGCGGTATCATTGATGCTTCGAGTTTCACGAAAATATTCAGATAAATTATCTCCAGGTTTAAAATCAAAACGGGTTTTCAATTTCATTCCGTCATTTCCTGCGTGGCATAAGGCACAAGCATCTAATTTCTGTTGTCTGCTCAACGATTTAAAGCTGGTAATGCTGTTGGCTATTTTAATATTTGGGTTTTTCAGGTGAAAATCTACATGTTTTTTCGCTGGACCGTGACAACGCTCACAGTCAATTCCGTATACAATGGTTTTTTTATTGATGGCATCTTCAACATCCATCGACATAAAATTTTTCTCCGAAGAATTCTGATTAACTATTCTCGAACTGATGTTAGAACTATGACAGGCGTAACAATCTTTAACTACCATTCTTTCAAAATAGGGTTTGTCGGCAGGAAACCCTGGACTTGTTGCCCAATTGTTTATCGAATGATAAAAAGAAACAGGTAATTCGTAAGTGTTGTTGTTTTTCCAGTAAACAGAAGTTTGTGCATGTTTGGTTCCAAAAACAATTTCGAACTTATAACGCGCCGTTTCTTTTCCCTTTTGATACAAAACCTGAAACAGACTGTCGCCCTGTTTTTCCATCACGAGTTTAGTGTCTTTGTCGTAAATGAAAGTATGATTTTTAGAATCGAAATCACCTGAAACATTTTCTAGGATTGCGGGAGCAGTAGCTTTAAAATGAGAACTGTGAAAAGCCATATCAGATTGCACTTTATGACATTGCACACAGCTTTCTGAACCTGCGTAATCGGTACCGCGCGGATCAATGTATTCTTCTGATTTATTGGAACAACTGACAAAGAAGATTGCCGAGAGAATGAGTATAAATAGAAATACAGCTTTTTTCATTGCTGTAAATATACTTTTTTTTGAATTGAATCAAAATATATTTCAATAATGAAAAAATGTTGTTAAAATATTTAGAATGTTTCTTAATTCATGCCGACTCCGTAAACATATTCATCTAGTTCAATTTTGAACAAAGAGCCTTCAACCAAATCTTTGATTGATTTTAATTCGGTCATATTTACAGCCAAATCGATCGAATTACATGGAGTTTTCAATAAAAATTTATGACAGGAATATTTCATTTCACAAGCTTCACAACAAGAATTTTCAATCATACTGTCTTCGATTAAATCACAAAAAAGATTCAATTCCTGAACGGTAAAGTAAAAGCCGGTTTCTTTAAAAACCAATTGTATTTTGTCGGAAATAGTCATGTTGTGATCTTTCCAGTAAAATGCTATTCCAAAGTTATTATGATATATCTGTTCAATTTCTCTCATCGTAAATCCTTTTATTTCAACAAATATAAATATTATTTATATTAATTCTAAATAAAAAAATCATAAAAATTTGAAAAATATTTTTGAACCATATAAGTGATATAAGATCATAATAAGTTATAACCGATTTGAAATTCTTTCATAAAAAAAAGACTCCGTATTTTTGGAGCCTTTTATTTTTTTAAATGAACTTATATTCCTCATATGGTTTAAAAAAAAAACTATTTCAACCATTTTTTTAGGTTGGAAAGAAATGCTACCTGCTGGTCAACAAATAAGTAATGTGAGCAATTATCAAGAAATGCAAAATGTTCTTCTCCAGTTATAGTTTTAAGAGAACTGATTTGTGCCGATGAAAAAATGCCATCTTCTTTTCCGTAAATCCCATAAATTGGAATGCCAGCTGTTTTGATTTTCTTTAAAAAAGGTCTGCTGTCGATGTTGTTTTGTTTTTCATTTTGGTAAAAAAGCAAAGGCGCATTTTTGTTGCGAATGTTCGTTTTATAAAATACTCCAGCTTCGTAATTGGCGTATAATTTTTTAGATTCTGTGGTTGGGTTTGGCATTTTAAAAAAGCCATTTTCTCCCGCAAGTTCATAACAGCTTTTTCTGTATTCGGCAGAATTTTTATTTAGATTTTCTACAACACTGATTCTTTTTAATTGTTCCGAGTCATTGCTGTATTTCTTTTTCAGCGTATCTAAAATGTGATTGTACGTTTCTTGTTGCGAAAATAAAGCACCAGCCAAAATCAAAGCGCTTACATTCTGCGGATATTTACTCGTATAAAGTGTCGCAACCAAACCGCCGAAACTGTGACCAAGAATAATCGCTTTTTTTAAATGATATTGTTTATAAATCGAATTTAAATCTTGAAAAGCTTCTTCATAAGTAAAAGTTGCTTTAAGATCTGTAGATCTTCCTTCGCCTCTTCGGTCATACGCAATAACATAAAATCCCTGATCGGCTAGGTTTTGAGCTGTTGTTCCTTCAAATAAAGTGGTGTTTCCACTTGGTCCGCCATGAATAAAAATTATGGTTTTATTCTTTTCGCTTCCGTAGGTTTTGATGTAAAGGTTTTGTCCTTTAGCGAAAAGCGAAAATGCACAGCATACAATCGTTATTAATAATTTCATTATTCAGTTTCGAATTCTATTTTATGAACTTATATGACTTATATGGTTTTCAAAAAATTACTCCAATTTATGGTGTTCATCCATATCTCTTTTTAAATCTAAATTTCTAAAGGTTGGCGATTTTAATGCGGTAAAAACAACAGTTAAAAGCGTCACACTTCCTCCAAAAATTACAGAAGTTACAGCGCCCATCAGTTTAGCAGTTGCACCACTTTCAAAAGCGCCTAATTCATTAGAAGATCCAACAAAAATAGAGTTTACGGCACCAACACGTCCACGCATGTGATCTGGAGTTTTAAGCTGTAAAATAGTCTGACGGATTACTACTGAAATTCCATCAGCCAATCCGCTTAAAAATAAGGCGAAAACAGAAAGCCAAAAGTAAGTCGAGAATCCGAATAAGATAATGGATAAACCAAAAACAAAAATGGCAATTAGAAGTTTCTTTCCTGCATTTTCATATAATGGTACATAAGCCGAAACCAACATGGTAATAAAAGCACCCACAGCAGGAGCAGCTCTTAAAATTCCAAAACCTTCTGAACCCACTTTTAAAATGTCTTGTGCAAAAACAGGTAATAATGCTACAGCACCTCCAAAAAGAACCGCAACCATATCTAGTGATAAAGCGCCTAAAACAATTTTATTTTTGAATACAAAAGTCAAACCTTCCATAAGACTATCTTTTATAGATTCTCCCATCTTCGGATTTACGATTGGTTTTTGACTGATTTGTGATAAGGCAACTAAGGAAAGAATTGAAAATCCAAAAACTAAACACATTGACCAGTGAACGCCAATCCAGTTAATGGAAAAGCCAGCCAGTGCAGGTCCCATAACGGCTCCAATCTGCCAAACCGAACTGCTCCAAGTTGCAGCATTTGGATATACTTTTTTAGGAATGATAAGCGATAAAAGAGAGAAGATAGTTGGTCCCATAAAAGAGCGAACGATTCCTCCAAAAAAGACTAAAGCGTAAATAGAATACAGAATAACATGTGTAGACCAGCCTCCAACTACTTTTGGCCAAGTCAATAAGAAAAGTCCAAAACTAATTACAGAAAATCCTAAAATACATTTTACCAATAGGCTTTTCTTTTCTCTCTGATCAACAATGTGTCCCGCAAACAAAGACATTGAAACGGCAGGAATAATTTCCATTAAACCAATAATTCCTAAAGAAAGTGGATTTTTGGTCAAACTATAAACTTCCCATTCAATTACAATAAACTGCATGGACCAGGCAAAAACCATGGCAAAACGCAATAATAAAAATATGTTGAATTCTCTATAACGAAGCGCCTGATACGGATCGGGCTTACTTGATTTAATTTCTTCCATTTGTTCTGACATCTTTTAGTATAAGCTGTGTTGAAATTGTACCGTTCCATTCATTTTCAGCAATTGAATACGCTAGTTGAAACGGATTTTGATTTTGTACAATATTTAATTTTTTTCCGAGTCCAAAGCCGATTGCGGCAATTCCGTCAGAGTTGTTTTGTTTAGCGAACAATCTTAAATGTTCTTCTTCTGCACCTAAAGTTTTGGCATAACCTGTGTCTCTTAAGTCTGTGGTCATAAAAACGGGAGTCATGTTTTGTGGTCCAAAAGGTTCAAATTGTTTTAAGATTCGAATAAGTTTTGGTGTAATATCAGAGAAATTGATTTCAGCATCAATTTCGATTTCTGGAACACGCATTTCGGGTAAAATAGTAGAGGCAACACACTTCTCAAAAGCAGTTTTAAAAGCATTGTAGTTCTCCGCTTTTAAAGTCATTCCTGCGGCATACATATGACCTCCAAATTGTTCCAAATGTTCAGAACAAGCATCAAGAGCATTGTAAACATCAAATCCTTTTACAGATCGGGCAGAAGCGGCATATTTGTCACCGCTTTTAGTAAAAACTAAAGTTGGACGATAATACGTTTCGATTAATCTTGAAGCGACAATTCCGATCACGCCTTTGTGCCAGTCTTCCTGAAAAACAACAGTTGAAAAACGTTCTTCTTCGTTGTTTTCTATAATTTGCTGAAAAGCTTCTTTGGTAATTTTTTTGTCTAAATCTTTTCGGTCTGCGTTGTATTGTTCAATTTCCGAAGCAAATTGTTGTGCCTGTTCAAAGTTGAATTCAGTCAATAATTCAACGGCATGATTTCCGTGTTTGATTCTTCCAGCAGCATTAATTCTTGGCGAAATGATAAAAACGACATCCGTAATATCAAGAACTTTCTTTTTTACCTGATGTGTTAAAGCTTTAATTCCAGGTCTTGGTTCGCTATTGATAACTTTCAATCCGAAGTAAGCCAAAACACGATTTTCTCCTGTAATCGGAACAATATCGGCAGCAATTGCAGTAGCAACCAAATCGAGATACGGAACTAAATCTTCAATCGTTTCATTTCGATTTTGACCTAAAGCCTGTATCAGTTTAAAACCAACTCCGCAACCGCATAATTCATCGTAAGGATACGAGCAGTCTTCTCTTTTTGGATCTAAAACGGCAACGGCATCGGGAAGAAATTCTCCCGGACGGTGGTGATCACAAACAATAAAATCGATGTTTTTTGCTTTCGCGTAAGCAATATGGTCAATTGATTTGATTCCGCAGTCTAGAGCGATAATTAGAGAAATTCCGTTATCATCTGCGTAATCAATTCCTTTGTAAGAGATTCCATAACCTTCGTCGTAACGATCTGGAATATAAGTGGCAATATTTGGATAATGTGACTTTAAGTACGAAGAAACTAAAGAAACCGCTGTTGTTCCGTCAACATCATAATCTCCAAAAACCAGAATGTTTTCCTGATTTTCAATGGCTTGTTCGATTCTGGAAACAGCTTTGTCCATATCTTTCATTAAATACGGATCATGAAGATGTTCTAAAGACGGACGAAAGAAAGTCTTGGCTTCTTCAAAAGTTTCAATTCCGCGCTGAATCAACAGTGTCGCTACAAAATCTTCTACATTTAAGGCTTGTGCCAAATGTTTGATTTTTTCTTCAGAAGGTTTTGGTTTTAAAGTCCAGCGCATTTTTTAATTGTAGATTTTAGATTTTAGATTTCAGATTTTGGAAATCGTTTAATCTAAATTGGTAATTTTTTTCGTTTTGCCACTGATTAAAAGGATTTGAAAGGATTTTTTTAACCGCCAATTTCATAAATTTTCACAAATTGAATTAGCGTAAATTTATGAAATTGGCGCTTCATTTTTTAATAATCATTTTAAATCCTTTTAATCTGTGGCGAAATATTCGGTTTCGACTTTGACAAAGTTTGAAGAGTTCAAGATGTAGAATTTAAAAATCTAAAATCTACAATCTGAAATCTAAAATTATTTCGCTTCTAAAGCATTTCCTTCAAATTGAATTCCGTCCCAGCCTAAGTTGATGAAATTTCTAATGTTTTGGTGATTGGTTCCGATTGGATCGCCTAAAACTTCTTCAAAATAAAAAGCGCCAAAACAAGCTAAAGTTTCTTCTTTGCTTAAATTCTGCAATTTTGCGAAAGAAAACAATTTGCAAGAACCAGAATTTTCGCCTGCAGCGTTATGTTGAGTTCCGTTTTGAAAAGCAGTTGGAGTAAAGTTGTAGTTTTCTTCAATTACTGCAATAGTTTCTGGAAATGTGATTTGTGTTGGAGTTTGTTTTACTTTTTCTAAAAAGGCTTGAATGCTCATATTATGGGTTTGTTTTTTTGCCACAGATTAAAAGGATTTTAATGATTTTTTTAACCGCAAATTTTACAAATTCCGCTAATTCAATTTGTGGAATTTGTGGTTCACTTTTAAATCTTGATAATCATTTTAATCTGTGGCTGAAATAATTATTTATTCTTCTTCTTCGTCTTTTGAGTACTTACTCTTTTTGGCTTCTTTTTCTATTGTTTTTCCAGCAACAACGACAACGATTTCTCCTCTTGGTGCTGTTTTCTCAAAATGTGCTAAAACTTCTTTGGCAGTTCCACGAACGTTTTCTTCGTGTAATTTTGATAATTCTCGCGAAACGCAAACTTGTCTGTCTTCTCCAAAATACTGAACAAACTCGCTTAAAGTTTTAACGAGTTTATGCGGTGAAACGTATAGAATCATGGTTCTTGTTTCTTCGGCTAAAGCCAAAAAACGAGTCTGACGTCCTTTTTTGTCAGGCAGAAAACCTTCAAAAACAAATTTGTCATTTGGTAATCCGCTGTTTACTAAAGCGGGAACAAAAGCCGTTGCTCCAGGAAGACATTCTACCTCAATTTTATTTTCAACACAAGCGCGAGTCAATAAAAATCCAGGATCTGAAATAGCTGGAGTTCCAGCATCTGAAATCAAAGCAATGGTTTCGCCAGCTTTCAAACGAGCAATTAAGTTTTCAGTCGTTTTATGTTCGTTGTGCATGTGATGGCTGTGCATGTGCGTGCCAATTTCAAAATGCTTTAACAGTTTTCCGCTAGTGCGCGTGTCCTCAGCCAAAATCAAATCGACTTCTTTCAAAACCCGAATGGCTCTAAAAGTCATGTCTTCAAGATTGCCAATCGGCGTTGGAACGATATATAATTTTGACATATTTTTTTATTTAAAAACAATTTGTAGTAATCGTGCAATTATAACCTAATGTGTTAATTTCATTTTGAATTTTCGAAACTTCCGCAACACTGCAACAAATTGAACTTAGATCTGGATTTAAATTTAGAGTATATCTAACATAAGGATCTGTACTTCTAACAACTAACGATTTTAATTTGTTTGAATAACAATCCAGATAGGCAACTACAGGCGAATCACGAGCATCTAAAGTTGTTAATTGGTTAAAAGAACAATGAATATTTTTAAGCTTTGCTAGTCCTTTTAAATTTAATGCAGTTAATTTATTTCCAGAGCAATTAAGATAATTTAGGTTTGTACAATTGTCTACTTTTAATTCCGTCATAACATTCTGATCTGCATGAAGCCATCCTAAATTAGTGCAATTAGAAGCGTTAAGAGTTGTTATTTTATTTGAAGAACATTGAAGCGTGTTTACTTTCGATAAATTACTTATGTCAATTGAAGTCACTGAATTATAAGTAATGTCTAAATATTCCAAATCTGCCAAATGTTTTACTGATATTATAGAAAGTAAATTATTATCAGCTACGATATATTTAATTTTATTGGAATTTTCAAGATTTAAATTGCTGATTTTGTTTAATCTAAGTTCGACGTTTTCTAAACTTGGTAAGGATTTTAGATTTAAAGATGTTAGCTGATTACTAGAACATAAAAATCTTTTTAGTTTACTTAAACCTTGAACATTTACTTCTGTAATGTTATTGGATTGACAAAATACTTCTTCGAGTTTCTTAAAAGCAGAAATGTCAAAAGTTGTAAGTTTATTGTCATTACAATACAAGTTTTTAAGATTTTTAAATGCTTGCAATCCCTCTAAGTTTGAAATATTTGCATGATCTAGCTCTAAAGCACTAACGTTTTCAGCTTCGCAAACTTGAATAATTCCATCATTATTCGCATCTATTTTAAATTTATAACCTTCTAGGTTGGTAGCAATAGAATTTATATCATTTGTTGCTGATAATAATTTTGCTTTAAAATTCTCATCAGGAATGTTTAATATCTGAGTGCAGTTTCTATCAGTATGTATATTTTTAGAATCATCATCAGAACTACAGCCAAAAGTAATTAGACAAATAATAAAATAATAAAATAGATGTTTTTGGTTCATATTTTGTGAAAATAAGTAAAGTTTAAAAGTTAATTAAGAGAATTTTTTCTCAATAATTCCCATAAAACGTTCTGCATAATCGTCTTTTCCTTCCCAGTTATTGTAATCTGGTTTTACCATGTTTTCAATAAATTCCTTCGCTTCGGCATAGGAATCAAAAGTTAAAAGCTGGTTTAAAACACGGCTATAATCTTCTGTGCTGTTTCCGAAAAGGTTTTTAGTGAATGCTATTCTGTCATTCAAATCGATATGGAAACCTCTCGCCAATTTTTCATTCAAACTCACTGGTTTTGTTTGCGCAGGAGTTTCAAGAATGGCAGTTTCTATCTTTTTCTCTTCCTTTTTTTCTTCTTTAAAATCATTAATAGAAGGCGTTTTTACTGGAGGAACAGCTTCAAAAGTATCTACTTTTACAAATTGTGCATCGGCATAATTGACTCCAAAATCTTCAAATTGTATCGTCGGAATTGAAGAAGTTGGTGCTTTTGGCTCTTCTTTAACTTCTTCCTGAATGGCTTCTGTTTCCAATTCAAAAGCAGGTTTGAAATCCGGAATTGGTTTTAAATCATTTACAGTTGTAAACGAAAGTTCCTCCATTGCACTTTTCGGTTCTTCAGCTTTTTCAGTTTCTTTTTCTACTTCAGGTTCTATAATTTCTGCAACGATTGGCTCAGGTGTTTCTTCAATTACAGGTTCTTCTATTTCGGCAGCAATTGGTTCAACCGTTTCCTCGATTACAGGCTCTTCAACTTCAGTAATAGGTTCAGCAGTTTCAACAACCTCTGCTGGTTTTTCTTCTGAAATTTCAGGTTCGTAAGATTCCTCAAGTGCAATTACTTTTTCTGCAGTTGGTGCTTCATTTTCAATTATAGCTGGAATAATTTCTTGTTCTTTATCAAAAATTGTTTCCAGTTCAGAAGTAATATCACTTTGTCCGATGGTTGGTTTTGCAGTGTCGAAATTTTCTTCTACAAATTTTAATACCGCTAATTTCTCGTATAATCTCTGAGTTTCAAGGTACAATTGATTGATATCGGATTTATTCTTAAGTTTTAAAATTCGATGTGCAATGCTGATTAAATCGGCTTCCAATTTTTTTTTCATAACTGTTGAAATTATAGTGAATAAGGTATTTTAGTGTATTTAATGTCTGAATGTCTTTATTTCTAAGGGAAAACCAAAGGATAATTTTTTATTTCTGTTAATAAGCTTTCGCAAATTTACGATTTGATAAAAATTTTCTACTTTTGAAAAAATGTAAAACAACACATTTTTACGTCTATTTATTACCAGTACAAAGTAATAAAAACTATTCATTTTTAAAGGCAGAAAAATACAAAATGTTTCTCGAAAATACAGTAAATCACAAAGAACAATTTGGGTGGATTGAAGTTATTTGTGGATCAATGTTTTCGGGTAAAACCGAAGAGCTGATCCGTAGATTAAAACGCGCTCAATTTGCCAAACAAAGAGTTGAAATCTTCAAACCAGCTATTGATACCCGTTATCATGACGAAATGGTAGTGTCTCATGACGCCAATGAAATTCGTTCAACTCCAGTTCCCGCAGCTGCTAATATTTTGATTTTAGCGCAAGGTTGTGATGTGATTGGTATTGACGAAGCACAGTTTTTTGATGATGAGATTATTACCGTTTGCAACGATTTGGCCAATCAGGGAATTCGAGTAATTGTGGCCGGATTGGATATGGATTTTAAAGGAAATCCATTTGGACCAATGCCTGGACTTATGGCAACAGCCGAATATGTAACAAAAGTTCATGCCGTTTGTACACGAACAGGAAATTTGGCGAATTACAGTTTTAGAAAAACCGCAAATGATAAATTGGTTATGTTGGGTGAAACAGAAGAATACGAGCCACTTAGCCGTGCAGCGTATTTTAATGCAATGAAAAAAAGTCAAGAAAAATAGATTTTTAAATTCCATTTGTGAGCCTAAATAAACAATAGAGTATGAGAAAACAGAATATTTTATTATTGCTATTAATTGGAATTGCAGTCGCTTTAGTGACTTATTTTCAATTTTTTCTTGCCAAAAATGCTGATGAGGTTAAAACAGAAGTAGTCGAGTTGGTCGCAAAATACAATAAAAGTTGTCCGTTAACTATTCAGGACGGAATGAGATTAGACAGTGTAAGTTTGCCTGAAGAAAGATTTGTTCAATATAATTTAACGCTATTGAATGTCGCAAAAGAAAACGCTGAGAGCAATGTTATAAAAGAGGAAATTGAAAAAAGCTTAATCAGTACGGCTAAAGCAAATCCGGGGCTTCAGGTTTTTAGAGACAATGATTATACTTTGATTTACCACTATAGCGATAAAAAGAAAGCTTTTTTATTTGATGTAAAGATTCAGCCAGATCAATACAAATAAATTAAAGAGTTGCCGATATTAATTTCGAAATAAACCCGACAGGTTTTTAAAACCTGGCGGGTTTCTTGTTTCTTGTCATTCCGTTAGGAATGTTTGGTCGGTAGAAAAATAAATTGTTACGATTATACGTTCCGTAGGAACGTTTGGTGAGTAAGATTACGTGTTTCAGGTGTCCCTACAGGACACAAACAAAATCGGAAATATTTTTTTTACCGACCAGATATTCCTACGGAATATAAAATATTGGCCATCTCATTTTATTCACTAAACAAGAAACCCGACAAAATTAAACTTGTCGGGTTTTCTGTTTAAATGAACTTATATTTCTTATATGGTAAAAAAAAAATTAAATTTTCTTTCTCATTCTCGCTACCGGAATATCCAATTGTTCACGATATTTTGCAATTGTTCTTCTTGCAATTGGATATCCTTTTTCTTTTAAAATTTCGGCCAATTGATCGTCTGGAAGCGGTTTTCTCTTATCTTCCTCTTCAATCGTGTTTTGAAGAATTTTTTTGATTTCCAAAGTCGAAACATCTTCACCCTGATCGTTTTTCATTGCTTCAGAGAAAAATTCTTTGATAAGTTTGGTTCCGTATGGCGTTTCAACATATTTACTGTTTGCCACACGTGAAATTGTCGAAATATCCAAACCAACCATATCTGCAATGTCTTTTAAAATCATTGGTTTTAGTTTGGTTTCGTCGCCGTCTAAGAAATATTCTTCTTGATAATGCATAATCGCATTCATTGTCACAAAAAGCGTTTCTTGACGCTGTCTAATCGCATCGATAAACCATTTAGCCGAATCCAGTTTTTGTTTGATAAACTGAACTGCATCTTTCTGAGCAGTCGATTTGTCTTTAGATTCTTTGTACGTCTGCATCATTTCCTGATAATCTTTAGAAACATGCAGAGAAGGAGCGTTACGTCCGTTTAAAGTCAGTTCTAATTCGCCGTCAACAATTCTGATGGCGAAATCTGGAACTACATTTTCGGTAACTTTATTATTTCCAGTAAAAGAACCACCCGGTTTTGGGTTCAGTCTTTCAATTTCGTGAATCGCTTTTTTAAGCTGTTCGTTCGAAACGCCGTATTTCTGTAATAACTTATCGTAATGTTTTTTCGTAAAAGCATCAAACTGATTTTCTATAATGTCAATTGCTAAATCAACATATTCAGTTGGTGTTTTGTGTTTTAGCTGAAGCAACAAACATTCCTGCAAATCACGCGCTCCAACTCCCGAAGGTTCCAGTTCGTGAATTACCGTCATCATTTTCTCGACCATTGCTTCATCAGTGTAAATTCCCTGCGTGAAAGCCATATCGTCTACAATATCCGGAATGCTTCTGCGGATGTAACCCATATCGTCAATACTTCCTACTAAGAATTCAGCGATTTCGCGCTCTTCGTCATTCAAAATAAAAGTATTCAGCTGATTGATTAAATCCTGATGAAAACTAATTGGAGCCGCAAAAGGCGTTTCGCGTTCCTCGTCATCACTATAATTATTCACCTGAGTTTTGTAATCAGGCGTATCGTCGTCGCTTAAGTATTCGTCAATGTTAATGTCGTCTGCTTCGATTCTGTCCGATTCGTTATCATCATAATCGTCGTAGTCGTCATTAGCGTATTCATCAGCTTCGTATTCGTCTTCTTTTCCAGCTTCAAGCGCCGGATTTTCGTTCATTTCTTCTAATAAACGTTGTTCAAAAGCTTGCGTAGGCAATTGAATTAACTTCATCAGCTGAATTTGCTGTGGAGATAATTTTTGAGATAATTTTAAATTTAAAAATTGCTTTAGCATATAAAAAGTTGCTAAGGTACTAAGGTGCAAAGGCACAAAGTATCTTATATTGACGAATTAAATTCGTGTTGAAATTATTTTTTATTTATATTTTTAAAAACTTAGAAGCTTTTTTTTAAAACCTTTGAGCCTTTGTACCTTAGTACCTCAGAACCTTTGATTAAAATTCCGCGCTACCAGGAGTTCTTGGGAAAGGAATTACGTCTCTAATGTTTGTCATACCTGTTACAAACAATACCAAACGCTCAAATCCTAAACCGAAACCTGCGTGTGTTGCAGAACCGAATCTTCTTGTATCTAAGTACCAGTATAATTCTTCTTTGTCAATTCCAAGAGCTTCCATTTTCTGAACTAGAACATCGTAACGCTCTTCTCTTTCAGAACCACCAACAATTTCTCCAATTCCAGGGAAAAGGATGTCCATTGCACGAACTGTTTCTCTTCCTGGTTCTGTGTTGTCGTTCAAACGCATGTAAAACGCTTTAATGTTTGCTGGGTAATCGTATAAAATTACCGGACATTTAAAGTGTTTTTCTACTAAATAACGCTCGTGTTCTGATTGTAAATCAGCTCCCCATTCTGTGATAAGGTATTGGAATTTCTTCTTTTTATTTGGAGTTGAATCTCTTAAAATGTCAATTGCCTCAGTATAAGAAACACGTTTGAAGTTGTTTTCTAAAACGAAGTTTAGTTTTTCTAACAACGCCATTTCGCTTCTTTCTGCTTGTGGTTTTGATTTTTCCTCTTCTAAAAGTCTTCCTTCTAAGAAAGCCAAATCGTCTTTACAGTTGTCTAAAGCATATTTAATCACATACTGAATAAAATCTTCAGCCAAATCCATGTTGTCGTCCAAGTCGTTGAAAGCAACTTCAGGCTCGATCATCCAGAATTCTGCCAAGTGACGAGAAGTATTTGAGTTTTCTGCTCTAAACGTTGGTCCAAAAGTATAAATCTGACCCAAAGCCATTGCAAAAGTTTCTCCTTCTAATTGTCCAGAAACTGTAAGGTTTGTATGTTTTCCAAAGAAATCTTTTTTGAAATCAATGTTTCCTTCTTCAGTTTTTGGCAAGTTGTCAAGTGGTAAAGAAGTAACTTGGAACATTTCTCCAGCACCTTCAGCATCAGCTCCAGTGATGATTGGCGTATTTACATACACGAAACCTTTTTGTTGGAAATAGCTGTGAACTGCATAAGACAATACAGAACGCACACGCATAATCGCACCAAAAGCATTTGTACGAACACGCAAGTGAGCGTTTTCACGTAAAAATTCTAAAGAGTGTTTTTTAGGCTGCATTGGAAATTTCTCCGCATCAGAATCTCCAAGGATTTCTAATTTAGAAACCTGAATTTCGTATTTCTGACCAGCACCTTTACTTTCAACCAAAGTTCCAATTACAGAAACTGCAGCTCCAGTCGTGATTCTTTTTAAAGTCTCTTCTGGTGTATTTTCAAAATCAACAACACATTGAATATTATTAATTGTAGAACCGTCATTTAAAGCGATGAACTGATTATTTCTAAAAGTTCTCACCCAACCTTTTGCATTCACTTCCTGTAACGTCGTCGTACTGTTTAATAAGTCTCTAACTTTTGTGTGTTTCATTTTTATATATAATTGATATTAAGTAATATTCATTTTGAACAACTGCAAATATAATCGATATTAATTAATTTGAGAAGTTGAATTTTTTATAGACTTTGTATTATTTCCATTTTTGTCATTTCGACGAAGGAGAAATCTTCGTAAGAAACTCGACAAAGTTAGGAATTACTGTACGGAGCTAATTGCGGAGATTTCTCCTTCGTCGAAATGACAAGATTGTGGTAAATCCTTGTCGAGCTTCGAGTGAGATTCCTGGTTCCTTGGAATGACAAACTATACGGTAATCTTTGTCAAAGTTTTAAACTTTGACAAAGATTTATATTTTAATTTGCGTGAATTCGTGAATTCGTGGCGGATATTTTTGCGGTGAAAAATTACTTCTCCAAATTCTCCAATTCCTCTTTCTTAGTTTTTTTCTTTTCGAAAGTTAAAACCAACGATGGTAATACAACCAAGTTAGCAAACATCGCAAAAACCAAAGTACAAGAAATTAATCCTCCTAAAGCAATTGTACCGCTGAAACTTGATAAAGTGAAAGTTGCAAAACCTAAAATCAAAACTACAGAAGTATAGAAAGTACTTACTCCCGTTTCTCTTAGAGCGCTGAAAACAGATTTCTTCACTTTTCCTCTGTTTTGAATCAAATCATGTTTGTATTTTGCCATAAACTGAATCGCATTATCAACCGAAATTCCGAAAGCGATACTAAATACCAAAATCGTTGAGGGTTTTAACGGAATTCCGAAATAACCCATTAATCCAGAAGTAATACAAAGTGGTAAAATATTCGTAATCAAAGAAGCCATTACCATTTTGAAAGAACGGAATAAATACAGCATCAAAATTGCAATGGTTGCAATAGCAAAAAGTAACGATTCGATTAAGTTATGCGCCAAATAAGTTGTTCCTTTTTGGAAAACCAATGCTTTTCCAGTAATCGTAACTTCAAAACGGTCTTTTGGGAAAATTTCGTCAATTTTTTTGCGCAGTTTTCCTTCAACTTTTGCCATTTCATCGGTTCCGATATCTTTCATGAAAGTTGTGATTCGGGCGTATTGTCCAGTCGAATCAACGTAAGCTTTCATTAGATTTTCTTTGCTGTTTTTGGTTGCATTTTTAGCATAACTTAAAATAAAAGTTTGCTCTTGCGAAGTCGGCAATTGGTAATATTCTGGGTTTCCATTATAGAAAGCCTGTTTAGAGTATTTTACCAAATTTACTACAGAAACTGGTTTTGCCAATTCTGGAATTTCAGAAATGGTATTCTGCAATTCATCCATTTTACGAATAGTAGAAGCTTTCATAACTCCTTTTTTCTTTTTGGTGTCTACCATGATTTCTAATGGCATAACTCCATTAAATTCCTTTTCGTAAAATAAAATATCTTTAAAGAAAGAAGCGCTTTTTGGCATTTCGCCAATCAAACTTCCCGAAACTTTCATTTGTCTCACCCCATTCAAACTGATAATAAACAGAACAGCATAAATAGTGTAAACAATTGTCTTTTTGCCTTTTACTACAGTTGCAACTGCATTTAAAAGTGTAGAAATATACGTTTTGTCTAAGTGATATAAATGTTTCGCTTTTGGCAATGGCATAAAGCTGTAAATAATCGGCACGATGAAAAGTGTCAATGTATAAACAGAAAGTACGTTGATAGAAGTTACTAAACCAAATTCGAACAACAATTCGTTTCCTGTAATCATCAAGGTTGCAAAACCAATTGCAGCAGTTAAATTGGTCATTAAAGTTGAAGATCCAATTTTTGAAATAACACGTTGTAACGCTTTTGCCTGATTGTTGTGAATTTTAATTTCCTGTTGGTATTTGTTAATCAGGAAAATACAGTTTGTAATTCCGATTACGATGATCAGTGGTGGAATAATTGCGGTTAAAATCGTGATTTTATAACCAAATAATCCAAGTGTTCCAAAGGACCAAGTTACACCGACAATTAAAATACAAATTGAAATAAACGTTGCTCTAAACGAACGGAAAAAGAAAAAGAAAATCAATGAAACCGTCAATAAAGACGCTCCAATAAAAAGTCCGATTTCACCTTTCATATTGTCCGCATTGATCGTTCTGATGTACGGCATTCCCGAAACTTTCAAGTCAATTCCGGTTGTTTTTTCGAATTTATCAATTTTCGGAACCAGATTTTGAAGGATAAAAGTTTTTCTGTTCGCAGTATTCACCAAATTTTTATTGATGTAAACCGCAGAACGAATACTTCCGCTTTCTTTGTTGAATAAAAGTCCTTCGTAAAAAGGTAAATTATGAAACAATTCGTATTGAATGGTTTTTAAATAAGCAGGATCTAAAACTTTGCTTTGATCAATAAATGGTGCTAAAACAAATTTTTCGTTGATAGTATCTTTTTCCAACTTTTTCAAATCGTTTAAAGAAACAACTAAATCAACTTCTTTCGATTTTTTCAAACCTGTCATCAATTCGTTCCAGGCAGCATAATTTTTTGGAGTAAAGAATTTAGGGTCTTTAAAACCAATAACTACAAGATTTCCCTCTTCACCAAACTTGTCTAGAAATTTTTGATAGTCTTTATTGGCAATATGATCTTTCGGAAGCAGGTTCGCCTCGGTATAAGTCATAGAAAGATTTTTCCACTGATAACCAAAGAAAATTGTTAGAGCAGAAAGTATAACCAGAATTGTAATTCTGTTTTTAAGTATGATTCGGGCCAGTTTTTCCCAAAATCCAACTTGGATAGTGTTTTTCATAACATCTTTAAAAAATGGATGCAAATGTAGTGAAAAGTGCTCGAAATCATAAATAATCAATTCTATTTTACTTAATGTTAACACAAATTTGAAAGTCTTGTGATGGTTATAATTTATCCGAATTTATGCGTAAATCACAGGGTTTTCTCATATTTGCAAATAATTTGAATTTCTAAAGACTGAATTTTATTTCATTAATCGAAAAAAAAGGTTTCACGGAGATTTAACAGATTGAAGCAGATTCTGTACATTTATTCATGAAATTCGCAGCAACATAAAAACAAAACAATGCAGCAAAACAATACCATAATGTTTATTTTTTTAGCAATTCTGTTATTGCTGATTGTCATAATTTGCTTTATGCTTTATCAATTAATGCAGACTAAAAAAGCCAAAGATGATGCTGAAAAAAGTTTTTATGCTTTAGAATCTAAGGTAAACGATTTGCAACTCGAAAACTTAGAGTCTAAATTAAATCCGCATTTGTTTAAGAATATTCTAAATTCGATTCAGTCGCATGCTTATCAGACTTATTTTGCGCTAGACAAATTGGCGAATGTATTGGATTATATTTTATATGAAAGCAAAAAGAAATTCGTGACAGCAAAAGAAGAAATTAATTTTGCACTGAATTTGATTGAAATTAATAAAATTAAAATCAGTCCGCTTTTTGAGCTTAAGATCAAAACCAATATTAATGAAGAAGATAAATTATACGATCAGCCTTTGCTGGCGCCTTTAATTTCGATTGATTTAATTGAAAATGCTTTTAAACATGCCGATCTTCAAAGTGCTGATGCCTTTATTTCGGTTGTTTTTGAATTTAAAGACAATACTTTTTTTATGACGGTTTCAAACAAAATCTCAGATAAAAAAGTACTTAAGAAAGAACGAAGCGGATTTGGACACGCTACTTTAGAACATCGCCTTCGAATTATTTATAAGAACAATTTCAAACTTGATAGGTTTGTTGAAAACGACATTTATATTGCTCATCTAAAAATTGATTTACTTGAATACAAAACTGAAATGCTTGCTTCTGGACGATGAGCTTCCGGGATTGACTTATTTGAAAATGCTTTGCGAGCAGATTCCAGAACTGGAAATTGTAAAGACATTTAATAATCCGCAGAAACTCTTGGCTGATATTCCAGATCTGGATTTTGATCTCTTAATTTCTGATATCGAAATGCCAGGTATCGATGGTCTGCATCTGGCCGAAATGCTGGATAATAAATTAGTGATTTTTTGCACTGCATATAAAGAATATGCAGCAGATGCTTTTAATATAGATGCAGTTGATTATATTACTAAACCTGTAAAACTGGAACGTCTTCAAAAAGCAGTTTCGAAAGCTCTTGAACGTTTCGACAAATCAGATAGTTCAAAAAAATTCATACAGCTCAATACCGATAAAGGGAAAACATTGTTGTATTTTAATAAAATTCAGTACATCACAACAGCTACTAGCGATAGTCGTGATAAAACAGTTTTATTGACCGACGGAAGTTTTCTGAATCTGAAAAACGTGAAATTCGATACACTTTTAAATGAATTACCCGATTCCGATTTCTGTCGAATCAATAAAAAAGAAATTGTAGCAGTTAAGGCAATAAAATTTTTTAATCATAACGAAATTCTACTGCATCATTTAGAAGAAAACAATAAAAACACAGCCTTGATTTTAAGTGAAACCTACCGATCTGATTTTTTGAAAAAGGTAAAATTATAACTTATTACAAAATTTTCCCGACTTGTTACATACATTAAAAATTAGCTTGAAATTAGCTTTTTCACTTAAAGTGCAGTTGTGATATTTGTGTCAATTATTAAAAGAAAATGTTATGAATAACATTAAGAACTCTTTATTTTATATTACAATTATCGGCGGTTTTACAGGGCTGATATATTGGGTGATTTCAAAAGGCGCTTCGCTGGAAGTTGGACGTAATATTGTTAAAAAACAAATTGAAAGTAACCATTGGAATGATTTTCTGGATTCGATGGTTCATAATTTGCAGCATCCGTTGGCTATTTTATTGGCGCAAATCGTTACTATTATTTTAGTGGCACGTTTGTTTGGGTGGTTTTTCAGAAAAATTGGACAGCCATCTGTAATCGGAGAAATGATTGCAGGTATTGTTTTAGGGCCATCTTTGGTCGGAATGTATTTTCCAGAATTTTCGGCAGCTTTATTTCCAAAGGAATCTTTAGGTAATTTACAATTCTTAAGTCAGATTGGTTTGATTCTTTTCATGTTTGTAATCGGAATGGAATTGGACTTGAAAGTGCTTAAGAACAAAGCTCATGATGCAGTTGTCATCAGTCACGCCAGTATTGTGATTCCGTTTGCTTTGGGTTTAAGTTTAGCCTATTTTATATACCACACTTTTGCCCCAATTGGTGTTGAGTTTTCTTCTTTCGGATTATTTATGGGAATTGCGATGAGTATTACTGCTTTTCCGGTTCTAGCGAGAATCGTTCAGGAAAGAGGAATGCAGAAAACAAAACTCGGAACCATTGCAATTACCTGCGCTGCAGCCGATGATATTACGGCATGGTGTATTCTGGCTGTTGTAATTGCGATTGTAAAAGCAGGTTCGTTTACAAGTTCATTATATGTAATTGGTTTAGCGATTTTATATGTAATTGTTATGTTGAAAATCGTTCGTCCGTTCCTAAAACGTGTTGGCGATTTAAATGCGACTCGCGAAAGTTTGAATAAACCAGTTGTCGCAATTTTCTTTATTACACTTTTAATTTCTGCTTATGCTGCTGAATTAATTGGGATTCATGCCTTATTCGGAGCGTTTTTGGCCGGAGCAATTATGCCTGAAAACAATAAATTTAGAAACATATTTATAGAAAAAGTCGAAGATGTAGCCATTATCGTTTTATTACCTTTATTTTTTGTTTTTACTGGTTTACGTACCCAAATTGGTTTACTAAATGATCCAGCCTTATGGAAAATCACAGGTTTAATCATTGCTGTTGCCGTTGCGGGGAAATTCTTTGGAAGTGCTTTAGCCGCAAAATTTGTTGGACAAAGCTGGAAAGATAGTTTGGCTATCGGAGCATTAATGAATACTCGCGGTTTAATGGAGCTTGTAGTTTTAAACATTGGATATGATCTGGGCGTGCTGTCTACAGAAATTTTTACCATGATGGTTATTATGGCCTTGGTGACTACTTTTATGACAGGACCGGCTTTGGATTTTATTGGTTTTATTTTTAAAGATAAAATAACAGCTATTCCTCAAGAAATTGGCAATAAAAGTAAATACAAAATCCTGCTTTCGTTTGCGACTCCTGAAAGAGGAAAACAACTTCTTAAGATTGCGAACAGCTTAGTTAAAAAACAAGGAGATAATTCGATTGTTACAGCAATGCATTTGTCATTAAGTACAGAGATTCATTCTTTTGATGTTAAAGATCATGAACGCAAAATGCTAGTTCCGGTTGTGGAGGAATCACATCGATTGAATCAGAATATGGTGAGTATGTTTAAAGTCTCAAATGATATTGATACCGATATTATTGATTCGGCCAATCAGGGAGAATATGATTTGTTGTTGATTGGTTTAGGACAATCTATTTTTGATGGAACTTTGCTTGGAAAAATTCTAGGATTCACAACCCGAATTGTAAATCCGGATCGTTTGATTGACAAGTTTACAGGAAAAGAAGGTTTGTTCGAAAATAATCCTTTTGATGAAAGAACACGTCATATTATTGCTAAAACCAGAATGTCAGTCGGTATTCTTATCGATAAAGATCTTGAAGAAGTAAATCAGGTTTTTATGCCTGTTTTTAGTAAAGAAGATTCGTTTTTAATTGATTATGCTAAAAAATTAATAAATAATAATGGTTCTCAGGTAACAGTTCTAGATGCCAGCGGTGAAGTTAAAAGTACACGCGAAATTCAAGAAACAATTCGTTCTATAGAACAGATTGCTCCAAACCATATCATGATTAAAAACGATAGAACGATTAAAAAAGAGTTTTTAGACGGGCAGAATTTAATGATTATAAGTTTAGACA
>NZ_DASWYK010000037.1:0-1940 GCF_036405015.1 Flavobacterium sp.
CAGTTGAAATGAATCCGTAGCGACGGTTTTTACCTTCTTCCAATCTTTCTATTACACAGATTTTACTATGTACTTTCAATCCTTTTATTCCGAAAATAAGTTCGATTCCTTCGGTCTGCATTTGTTCTGCATAAGAAATATTCGAAGCTTCGTCAAAACGTGCTTGAAGTTCAATCTGTACCACTACTCTTTTACCATTTTTAGCAGCATTAATCAGCGAACTGATAATCTGCGAATTCTTTGCTAAACGGTATAATGTAATCTTGATACTGGTTACTTTAGGATCTAAAGCCGCTTCACGTAAAAACTTAGTTAGATACGAAAACGACTGATAGGGCGCATGAACCAAATAATCTTTTTTGCTTATTTTTTCTAAAATACTTCCTTCCAGACTTAAACCTGGAACCGGTAAAGGTTCGTTTGGTTTATACAATAAATCATAACGTCCTAAATTTGGGAAACTCATATAATCACGGCGGTTATGATATCTACCGCCTGGAATGATACTATCTGTTTCTACAATTTTCATTTTATCTAAAAAGAAATGCAGTGTATCGTCTTCGATTTGACTATCATAAATAAAACGAACTGGTTCTCCTATTCGACGATCTTTTACAGATGAAGCAATTTTTTCGAGCATACTCTTACTCAAATCACTATCAATATCTAACTGCGCATCTCTAGTGATCTTGATCATATGCGCAGAAACGCTTTTATAGTCGAATATATTAAAGATGTTTTTTAGTTTAAAACGAATCACATCATCAATTAGAATTACATATTGTTTTTCATCCTCAGAAGGAAGTACAACAAATCTGTTGATGTTTTTTGGGATTTCGATTAAAGCATAACGAACCTCATCATTGTTTAATTCTAAACGAACAGCCAAATAACCTAAAGTATCTTTTAAAACCGGGAAAACTGCCAAATCATTCAAAATGATAGTTACCAATTCTGGACTTAATTTTTGAGTATAAAAGTCTTTTAGAAAGCATTCCTGTTTTGGCGTAATCTGGCTTTCATTAATGATAAAAATATTTTCGGCTTCAAGTTCCGCTTCAATATTTCCTAGAATACGTAAACTTTCAGACTGCTGCTGAATTACGATTTCGGTAATATCTTTAATCAATTGGTGTGCAGAAATACCACCTAAATATTTTTCTCCAGAAATACCAGAAAGACTTAATCTACGAATGGCCGCATACCGAACTCTAAAAAATTCATCTAAATTGTTTGAAAAAATTCCAACAAAACGCAGTCTGTCTAAAAGTGGAACTGTATTATCTCCGGCTTCCTGAAGAACTCTTGCATTAAACGCTAACCAGCTTTTTTCTCTATCGATATATTTCTGTTCGTACACTGTTATGATTTTAAATCTTTGGGGAAAATAGTTTTATGTGTTTTACCTTTATCTATTGTATTCCAGCTATCGGCCTCAAATTGTAAGGATACAAAGCCAGAAGTTGGAACATTATCTATAAAAACATCTCCAAATTTATTAACAAAATTTGTAATAGCCTCGTTATGTCCAAAAAGAATAACGCTTTCTAAACTATTATCACACGATTTGATAACTTTTTCAAGTTGTCTTTCATCAAAAGTGTACAAATCGTCTCTAAAAACAATACTTTCCAAGGGATAAGAGAGATTTTGTGCAAAAATCAAAGCAGTTTCTGTGGCTCTGGCAGCGGTACTGCTCCAAATTATATAGGTTTTAGGAAGGTAGTCTGAAATATTTACTGAAACTTCATGGGCATCTTTAATTCCTCTCTTCATAAGCGGCCTGTCGAAATCTTTCAAAGGAGCTTCCCAACTTGATTTTGCATGACGTATTAAAATAAGATTTTTCATAGACGGTATATTTAAAAAACCTGGTAAGCAGGCCGATATTTTTATTTAACTTCTAATGTACAAAAGATATTTTAAACCTTTTCTATTTT
>NZ_DASWYK010000038.1:0-4861 GCF_036405015.1 Flavobacterium sp.
TAATTTAAAGTTGAATCCTTTTAAAATTTATCCCTATTTTTGGGAAAATTTTAGACAAATATACATCAATAATAATGAAGAATACTTCTCAACAGTACGATAAGGTAATTGAATTTTGTCGTTCCTTATTCGTTAATAAAATGCAGGATTATGGCAGTGCGTGGCGCATTTTACGATTACCATCCCTGACTGATCAAATTTTTATCAAAGCGCAAAGAATTCGCAGTTTACAGGAAAACGAAGTTCGAAAAGTAGATGAAGATGAATCAAGCGAATTCATCGGAATTATCAATTATTCGATTATGGCTTTGATTCAATTAGAATTGGGCGTTGTAGATCAGCCCGATTTAAATGTTGAAAAAGCTACCGAATTATATGATGCGAAAGTAAAACTTACCAAAGATTTAATGGAGGCCAAAAATCACGATTACGGCGAAGCGTGGCGTGATATGCGTGTGAGTTCGCTGACAGATTTAATTTTGCAGAAATTACTACGCGTTAAACAGATTGAAGACAACAAAGGAAAAACTTTGGTTTCTGAAGGCATCGATGCCAACTATCAGGACATGATTAATTACTCTGTTTTTGCTTTAATACTTAATCCTATAAATAAATAAAAATTCAATTTTAAAATTCCAAATTCCAATACTAAGCTTGGAATTTGGGTTTTAAAAAATTGGAATTTTAAAATCAAATATATTCCCCATGAAAAATATCATTACTCAATTTTCCCGCTTATTTGTCGGTGTATTATTTATCATTTCTGGATTAATAAAACTGAACGACCCAGTTGGATTCTCTTATAAACTAGCAGAATATTTTAGTGAACCAGTTTTCAATATGCCTTTTTTAGAGCCTTTGGCATTAGGATTAGCAATCTTTTTGGTGATTTTAGAAGTAGTTTTAGGTGTGATGCTTTTAGTTGGTTATAAATCAAAATTAACCATTTGGGCATTGTTATTACTGATAGTTTTCTTCACTTTCCTTACTTTTTACTCGGCTTATTTTGATGTAGTAAAAGATTGCGGTTGTTTTGGAGATGCTTTACATTTAACACCTTGGCAATCTTTCACAAAAGATGTTGTTTTATTGTTCTTTATCCTGATTTTATTCATCAATAAAAAATTAGTAAAACCATTATTTTCAAAAACGGTTACCAATCTGGTTACTTTAATTAGTATTATTCTTTGTGTATTTATGGCAGTTTGGGTTTTAAATCACAATCCGATTAAAGATTTCCGTCCGTATAAAGTAGGAACGAACATTGAGAAGGGAATGGAAATTCCGGAAGGTGCTCCAAAATCTGTGGTTGAAATGATCTTTATTTACAAAGTAAATGGTGTTGAAAAAGAATTTACAGAGAAAGATCTAATGAATATTCCTGAAGGCGCTACTTTCGTTGATCGTAAAGACAAAGTAATTTCTGAAGGTTATGTGCCGCCAATTCACGATTTCACAATGACAAAAGATGATTCTGATTACAAAGAAGAATTGTTGAAAGAACCTAAATTATTGATATATGTAACTTACGATTTGAATTTATCAAATCCTGAAGGAATGAAAAAATTAGCTAAAGTTTCAACAGATGCAAAAGCTAAAGGATACAAAGTGATCGGAATGACTGCTTCTGGAGCTGATGAAATTGCTAAAGCTAAAAAACAATATAATTTAGATCTTGATTTTTATTTCTGTGACGGAACAGCTTTAAAAACAGTTGAAAGAGCAAATCCAAGTATTGTGGTTGTACAAAACGGAACTATTGTTCAAAAAGTACACTATAATGATGTTGATGATTTGAAATTATAACATCTCACTTAAAATCTCAAAGCGCCAATAAACAATATGTTTGTTGGCGCTTTTGTTTTTTAATATAATTTTCATCAAAACTTAATTTCGGATTGCGAAAAATAATCTTACATTTGATTCAAACCAAAAACTTATTTATCATGAAAAGAATACTGAAACTCTCATTACTTTTAGTTTTAATTGTTATAACAGGATGTGAATCTGGTTCTTTGTGTTCAACAGGTCCTGTTGGATTTGCTTTTGAATTTGTAGATAAAGAGTCCGGAGAAAATTTATTTGCTAATGGTACTCTTGATGCAAAAAAGCCCATAACCATAACAGATTTAAATGAAAACAAAACAATCCAGACTACTTACATGACCGCCGACAACTCAAATCTTCTTAACTTAGTTGTTGGATTTAATCCTGGAGTATATAAATACGCTGTAAAAATTGAAGACAAAAGTCTTTTCGAAATAACTGCTGTTACCCAAAAAGTAAAAGGAAAAGAATGTAGTAATACAGTACTAAAATCAGTTGAAATAAAAAATGTCGAATATAAACAAGATAACGAAACAGGCATTTATAAAATTTTCATTAATACCAAAAGCTGATTTTACTTCAAACTTAACCCCAAATAATTAATGAAAAAAAACCTTAAAGCATTTGTTTTCTCGCTTACCGTTTTAGTCAGTTCTTTGTGTTTTAGTCAGGCAAATAAAGACCAACGTTATATTTTCTTTTTACATAATAAATTCGTTGAAGAAAATCCTTTGAATGTTGCTCATTTGGAGTATGGAAAAGCAGAATACAATGAGATTTTAGCTTCTTTTAGAAAAGACCATTTTATTGTTTTTAGCGAAATTAGAAGTAAAAACACAAACGCTGCTAAATATGCCAAAAAAGTAGAAAAGCAAATAAAAGGATTAATAAGAAAAGGTGTTGAACCAAATCATATCACTGTAATAGGAACTTCAAAAGGCGGTTATATTGCACAATTCGTTTCGACGTATTTAGAAAATCCAAATGTTAATTTTGTTTTTATAGGTTGTTTTCAGGATTCTGATATTGAAAACATTCCCGAGATTAATTTCTGTGGTAATATTTTAACCATTTATGAAAAATCGGATATTTATGGTGTTTCAGCTATCAAAAGGAAGGAAATTTCTAAATGCGAAATAAATCATTTTAAGGAAATTGAATTAAATACCGGTCTAAAACATGGTTTTTTATATAAAGCTGGAGACAATTGGATTGCTCCAAGTAAAAAATGGGCAAACGGAAATTACGAGTTAAACTAACCTCATCAAAAAAGGTATAAAGCCTTCAATAATTTAAATTTATTGAAGGCTTTTTTGATTGAAATCTGACGTTTTTTTGCTTATTTTTTTTCCCTTAAATAAAAATTTTAATCGTTTTTCTAATCTCAAAAAATATCGATTTAAAAAAAGCACGATTTTATCCCTCTACTATTACGATTTCATTCCGCTTTTTCTAACCTAAAATCCCCGTTTTGTTACAAAATAAACGACTCTTCAAATTTTGTTAATCTGCATTTGGCTTTCAATTTGTTTGTTTAACTTTGTTGAAAATGATTATTTATATGAAACAAATTGCTTTAATCTTAATTGCATTTATTACTTTTTCATGTTCACAAGCTCAGAAAACAACTTTTTCTAAAGAAGCTTTATCAGAAAAATTATTAGGAACTGACAATAGTCAGACAGCTTTTAAAAACATCTTAAAAAAATACAAAGGAAAAACTTTATTAATTGAAGTTTGGGCTTCTTGGTGTGGCGACTGTGTAAAAGCAATGCCAAAATTAAAAGAATTGCAGGCTAACAATCCTGATGTTTCTTATCTGTTTATTTCGGCTGATAAAACGGCTGACAAATGGAAAGCCGGAATCGAAAAACACGAATTAAACAAAGGCGATCACTACATGATGAATGACGGAATGAAAGGTCTTTTCGGAAAAGCGATTGACTTAGACTGGATTCCGCGTTATATCGTTGTTGACAAAACAGGTAAAATCGTTTTGTACCGCGCTATAGAAACTGATTTTGAAAAAATCAACACTACTTTACAATCGTTGAAATAATTTTTCAATGTCAATGTCAAAAATCAATATCAATTAAAAATTGAACTTGACTTTAAATTCAAACAAAAAACAAAAAAATAATATAAAACTACCAAAATGAGAAAATCGATTGTTGCAGGAAACTGGAAAATGCATAAAAATGCTGCTCAAACTGAAGAATTATTAAACGAGTTAATTGCTAAAATTCCAGCAAAAACGAATGCACAAGTAATTGTAGCGCCAACTTTTGTAAACTTACAAGCTGCTGCTGCAAAATTAAAAAATACCACTATCGGAGTTTCTGCTCAAAACGTTCACCAGGCAGAAGGTGGCGCTTTTACAGGAGAAATTTCAGCAGATATGTTAACTAGCATTGGTGTAAACACAGTAATCTTAGGACATTCTGAAAGAAGAGCTATTTTTCACGAAACTGATGCTTTAATTGCTAATAAAGTAGATACTGCTTTAAAACATGATATGACTGTTATTTTCTGTTTTGGTGAAGAATTAAAAGACCGTCAGTCTGATAATCACTTCAACATTGTAGAAAACCAATTGCGTGATGGTGTTTTCCACATTGCAAAAGAATCATGGTCAAAAATGGTCTTAGCTTATGAGCCGGTTTGGGCTATCGGAACAGGTGAGACTGCTTCTCCAGAACAAGCTCAAGAAATGCACGAATTCATTAGAGAAACTATCCGTAAAGCTTTTGGAGCTGAAATCGCTGATGAAGTTTCTATTTTATACGGTGGTTCTGTAAAACCAGAAAACGCTAAAGAAATTTTCTCTAAACCAGACGTAGACGGTGGTTTAATTGGAGGTGCAGCTTTAAAAGCTGACGATTTCTTAGCTATTGTTACAGCTATCTAATTTTAGATTTTAGATTTTAGATTTTAGATTTTAGATTTTAGATTTTAGATTTTAGATTTTAGATTTTAGATTTTAGATTTTAGATTTTAGATTTTAGATTTTAGATTTTAGATTTTAGATTTTAGA
>NZ_DASWYK010000039.1:0-3511 GCF_036405015.1 Flavobacterium sp.
TTAGCGAGTGCTTTACTAAAGTTGAATATGAATTCTCTATTCGCTTGGTATTTCAAATTAGCATACTTATGTTCAGGAAGATAAGTGATATCAATAGTTCTTTTGTTGAAATACAAAAAACCAAAATAAGTATTCAGCATATGGCATATATAACCGTATTCTGCAACGAGCTCGGGAGTTTCATTATTTTTCCAGGAATCTAACAAATCATTTTCAGTAATGTTTTGCCAAAAATATTCTTTTTCAAGAATTGATACTATTCGTTCAGCAGTTGCACCGTGTTCTATCTTACTATTAATTCCTTCTAGGAAAACATCCTTAAGCTCTTTGTTTCTGTTCAATACATTAGGAAAATCCATAATTTCTTTTGATGTCAAGTTATGTCCGATTATAACGTTTAGATCAACTCCCATTTTATTTTTATTTTTTAATTACACCGTAAAATACCTTACACTTTTATTTTTTCTAAAAAGAAATCCTCGATCATCACTTTGTATTTTGATGAAGCGTAACGTATTACTTCTTCTCTCATTTCATTATATTTTTCAATATGATTTCTCAGTATTTCTTCGTCATCATACATTTTATAATACTTCTCTTTTGCCATTTGAGTAATTCTGGAAATATCGTTTAGTTTCAAATAAATAATTTCAGAAAGTCTAAACTCATTGGCTGCCATACATTTTTCAAATTCTTTAAATTGTTCAAGATTTCCAATTGCAGCTGTAAAAACATTCATTTGACCTTCAGAAATAATACAAGTCCAAAACGGACACCAGATTTCTGTTGGAATCAATTCTCCATTGTTAATGCAATTATTAATTTGGCTAGCAATAGTATTTTCGCTTTTCAAAAATTCATTTTTAATCCGGTTTCCCGAGATAATGTTTAACTCTTTATCAGAATATAGGAATTCTTCAATTGGAGGAAATACAACTTCAGAAATATTAAAACGAAAGACTATTTTTATTTCAGTCATATTATTTGTTCGATCGATTTTTGACAAGTAAAATTATTTTTTATAAAGTTCTATTTTTCTTCCATCAGGATCTGAAACAATAGTCAAAAAGCCAAAATCTGTTTGCATTGGTTCCGAAAATGATATGCTATGATGATTTAGCAAGTTCAATGTTTTTTCAAAATTGTCAATAACAAAACCTAGTCTTATGTTTTTATCTGCTTCTGTTTGATTTTTTGCCAATGGATAAATTTCTAAAACCATGTTTCCAATTTTAGAAGAATAATGCATAGGCGAATTACCATGTTTATGATAGTCAAATGTTAAACCAAGCAAGTTATAAAAGTCAGCAAGACGTTTGGGTTCATTTGTACGTATTACAATAAGTCTAATCTCCATCTGTTTTAGAACTATATTTATTTATAATTTTCTTTGAATCCTTAATAATTGTTAATTATACACTTAAAAACTCAAAAACCAGATTGCGTTTTGTATTTTTAAATCAAAAACTCAAAACTATTAAAATTTATGAAAAAGAAAAATAGAATAACATTAATCATAATGTTACTTTTAATTACCAGCATTACAATCAATGCACAAACTGGTAAAACAGAACAAGACGAAACAACAAAAGCCAAAGAATGGATTGGTTCTTTATCATTAAATGATCGTGCAAAAGAAGAAAGGTTGTCGCAAGTAGTCGCTACACATTTGATTGCAGTAAAAGAATGGCACAATAGTCATCCCGCTTCTACAGTTCCAGCAGGAATAAATCCTTTGGACGGAAAACCTCTTTCTGAACTGCATAGACAGATTATTGCTGATTCGGCAATGCCTTCAAAAGTTCATGATGATTTAATGAGCGGATTAAGAAAGGATTTAAATGAACAACAAGTAGCTTTAGTTTTAGATAAATATACAGTAGGAAAAGTCGCTTTTACAATGAAAGGTTATCAGGCGATTGTTCCGGAAATGACTGCTACAGAAACTGCTGAAATTCAAAAATTACTAGAAAAAGCACGTGAACAAGCAGTAGATTACAAAAGTATGAAAGAGATTTCGGCTATTTTTGAAATTTACAAAACACAAGCCGAACAATATTTAAATAATAATGGTCGTAACTGGCGCCAGATGTATGCTGATTATACAAAGAAAATTAAAGCCGAAAAAGAAGCAGCTAAAAAGACAAAAACTCCTTAAAATTAAGGAGTTTTTTTATGTTGTTAACTGTAACAAAGTATAAAAAGATAAGACTTACAAGTTAAAATTATCTAATTTTCAAAACTTAATTTTCTTTTGAAAAACAAACTCATAATCACCAATTGTAGTTTTGAAGGTATTGTTTTCAAATTCATAAATAGGCTTTTTATAAATAAGTTTATGGGTTTCAAAATTATAGTGATAAAAAAAGCCGTTTTTTATCTGAACATTTGTTTCGTGTACATTTATTAGAAAAAAATCTCTGGAATTATAATCTCTCACTGTGGCCAAACAAATAAATTTATAGAAATCATCTTCGAATTCTTCTATTTTCAATTCGATTTTTGATCCAATTGGTGTCCAATCTGTCATATTGTAATTTATTCGTAACTGACCTGATTCTTTAATTGAAGTCCAATCACCAAGCAATTCATCTGCACTAACTATACTTACTTCATGAAAGGTTTCAAATTTTAGAGCATTCAAAATTGCATTAAAAATATCTGTTACATAGATTTTATTTTCAAGTTGCTTATAAATTATGTTTCCAATTTTCCTTCGATCATGATTTAAAAACAATTTCGATCGTAATACTTGATTAAGATCGTTAGAAACCAAGTTAAATCTATTAGAATTAAGTGATTCAAATATTTTTATGAATAAAGCTTTGTTTTCTTGAGTAAGAACACTGTTTAAGTCTAGCTCGCTAAAACTACTCCCATATTTTAGCTTTTCATTAAAGTCAGCTAATAATTTATTATATTCTACAGGCATTGTTTCTTCAAATTCGACATTGTTTAGCAATTCAAATAGAATGAAAAACACAAATTTACGTTCAGTAAATGTCTGGTCAAATATTCTTAGTAAGTTCATTTTTTAATTTTAAGAGAAAGAAAAATGATGTTTTTGAAGTTTTGTTAATAGATTGTCTTTATTATATATTTCTAAAATTAAACACATTTACATAATACTCTTTCTGTTTGTCTTCTAGAATAAGTAAACCATTAAAATAGGTTATTTCAAATCGCTTAGTTTCCAAGATTAAGTATTTTAATCTGTAATTATAATCCAGCTCCTTTTGAATTTCGTTGATTATACTTAGTGATTCTTCTTTTTCAATTTTAAACCATTCTTCGATATCAATTGTTTTTTTATGAAAGGAATTTACTTCAGTATCGGTATCCTTTCTTTTAAATAACTCCAAAACAAAATGATAAATCGTTTCTTTTGAAACTAAAATCGTTTTTTCATCCAAACACAGATTATAAGTTATTCTAAAATTGGTATTGTTTTCAGGTCTAATTCTAATTTTATTAACCTCATTTACAAAAATGATTGTGTCTGAGAAAGTAT
>NZ_DASWYK010000040.1:0-55081 GCF_036405015.1 Flavobacterium sp.
TGAAAGAATGAAAATCAAAACAAAAAGCAACCATGCAGAATTGTTTGCTTTTCATAAATGGAATAAAAAAGAAATACAGTCTACTTTAAAATTCGATCAAAGCGACGCAAAAAATTTTGACAAACAAAGTAATGGTTACAATTATACCAATTCATCAAATAAAATAAACTGGACAACATCTCTTTCTAAAAAAACAGGTTCTACAATTGATTACTTAGTTGGTTTAGATTTACTTTATCAACAAAACGAATATGATGATGTTTTGGCCACATCGCATATCGAATTAAATTCGTTGAATACGGGAATATTCGGAAGTAAAGATTTTGCTTTCAATAAAAGTAAATTAAATGTAACTACAAGCTTCAATATGTATTTCTCGCTTCCGTCAAAACTGGAATATTACGATACTTCGGGTGGAACTAATATTAGATTTTTTGATGAAGTGATTGTTTACGATTACGCCGTAAACACCACAAATTATTTTGCTCCAGCATTACGTTTACAATACAGCTATCCAACAAAAAAGAACAAAACAGTGGTTTTCTTTACCAATTTAAAAGAGAAAATCGCGCTTAAAAAACAAACTGATTATCCAGTCAGCATTAACACGAATACCACCTATTGGATTCAAATGGGTGTACAATTAAATTATTAAAATGAAAACAAAATTGATTGCTGTTTCGGCAATGTTATTTTCAATATTACTTTTATCTTATTCTAAAATTGAACCCGAGTTTTCAATTTCAGAATTAAAAGCGCTTTACAGCAGTGGCGATTATCAAAAATGGCCAAAGCCTGAAGTTGACTCTATAGTTTATACCCAAGGTTTTGAAGACATCGGACTTTTAGGCAAACCTGAATTTCCAAAAGACAATCCGTATAGCGAAGAAAAAGCCGAATTGGGTAAAGTACTCTTCTTTGATCCGAGATTATCCAAATCTGGGCAAATTTCGTGTGCCAACTGCCATGATCCCGAATTGAACTGGGGCGATGCGAGAAGAGTTTCTTACGGAGAAGGAAGACAACAAGGAAACCGAAACGCACCAAGCTTAATGAACATTGCCTATTCTAAAGTTTTCTTTTGGGATGGAAGAGCTTCAACTTTGGAAGATCAAGCGAGTTTCCCGATACAAGATGCTAAAGAAATGAACTTTCATATCGATTTAGCAACAAAACGTTTGAACAAAATTAAAGGTTACAAACCGTATTTTAAAAAGGCTTTTGGCAAAGAAAAACTAACACAGGAAGAAATTTTAAAAGCGATTGCCACTTTCGAAAGAACCTTAATTAGTCCGAAAAGTAAATTTGATAGATTCATTGAAGGAGATTCTACTCAATTAACGAACAGACAAGTTCAGGGATTGCATTTGTTCCGTACCAAAGCGCGTTGTATCAATTGTCACAACACCGCCAATTTTGCTGATAATAAATTTCATAATGTAGGTTTAACCTATTACGGAAGACAATACGAAGATTTAGGAAGATACAATGTTACTGGAAAAGCCGAAAATGTAGGTGAATTTAAAACACAATCTTTACGAGGCGTTTCTCAAAATGCGCCATATATGCACAATGGTTTATTTCCGAATTTACGAGGCGTTTTAAATATTTACAATGCTGGAATGCCTCAACCAAAAAGAAAAGAAAATCAGCTAAACGATACTTTGTTTCCAACAACATCAAAACTGATCAAAAAATTAAATTTAAGCCAATCAGAACTAATCGCTTTAGAAGATTTTATTATGAGTTTATCAAGTGGAGCTTATAGAATGAGACCGCCTGTTTTACCGCAGTAAGTTTTTTTAGAATATAGAGTATAGAGCAAAGAAAATAGACTAAAAAAAGAGAATCATGACACAGGTATTATTTTGTCTTGATTCTCTTTTTTATTCTAAGTAAAATCTATATTCTTTACTCTATTTTCTTTCTTCTTTTTACTTCACCATCACCCCTTCAACAAAAAGAATAGGCACTTCTTCGGTATCATTTTCGTTGATTAAATTCGATTTAAAAATAAATTTCTTGTCGTACAAAGTATTTCCTATGAAGAAAGTTACCATGAATTCGTTATTTAAAACCAAAAGACTTTTCTCAATCATTTCGATTTTAACAACAGAAACACTCGGAACTTCAACAAAAGCATGACGTAGAATCGATGTTTTTTTCATTTCGCCATCAATAGTTCCAAAAGCTTTTGAAACCACCATTACGCTGTCTAAGTTAAAATCACTGTCGTTAACTAAATATGCGTACCAAACTTTTTCCATAAAATCGTCGCTCCATTCCTGCACGGCTGCAAGAAACACGTTTTCAACTTCTGGAATTATTATATCTTTTTTCATGTATTAAATTTTAAAAACCTTTGTCAAAGCCTAAAACTTCAACAAAGGTTTATTGTTATGATTATAATTCAGATTTCAGAATCAATCTAAAATCTAACATCAGAAATCTAAAATTTTATATGTTTGCTTTGAACTGCTCTAAGAAACGAACATCATTTTCGTAGAACATACGGATATCTCCAATTTGGTATAAAAGCATCGCGATACGCTCTACTCCCATTCCGAAAGCAAATCCGTTGTATTCGTCTGGGTTGATGTCACAGTTTTTAAGAACGTTTGGATCTACCATTCCGCAACCTCCAATTTCTAACCAGCCAGTTCCTTTTGTAATACGATAATCAGTTTCGGTTTTTAGTCCCCAATAAATATCAATTTCAGCACTTGGTTCTGTAAATGGGAAATAAGATGGACGAAGACGAATCTTAGATTTTCCGAACATTTCTTTAGTGAAATAAAGCAAAGTCTGCTTCAAATCGGCGAAAGAAACATCTTTGTCTATGTACAATCCTTCCACTTGATGGAAAATACAGTGCGAACGAGATGAAATTGCTTCGTTACGGAAAACACGCCCCGGAGAAATCGTACGAATTGGCGGTTTGTGATTTTCCATATAACGCACCTGAACCGATGATGTATGCGTACGCAACAACACATCAGGGTTTGTTTGAATGAAAAACGTATCCTGCATATCACGCGCCGGATGGTATTCTGGCAAGTTCAATGCTGTAAAATTATGCCAATCGTCTTCGATTTCTGGACCTTCAGAAACGTTAAATCCGATATTAGCAAAAATATCTATAATCTGATTTTTTACGATAGAAATCGGATGACGCGAACCAATAATTACCGGTTCTGCAGCACGTGTCAAATCGCCAAAAACTCCTTTTGATTCTTCTTTGCTTTCAAGTTCTTCCTGAATCTGCTTTACTTTTTCTTCAGCAACAGCTTTTAAAGTGTTGATTACCTGCCCAAAATCTTTTTTCTGGTCGTTTGGAATATTTTTAAACTCATTAAAAAGCTCTTTCAATAATCCTTTACTACCTAAATATTTAATACGGAATTGCTCTAAAGATTCTTTGTTTTTTTCATTAAAGGCCTTCGCTTCCTCTATGTGTTGTTTTATCTTGTCTATCATTTTCCTTCAATAATTGAAATACAAATTTAGTACTTTTAGTTGAAAGTCGTTAGTTGCAGTTGCAGTTTTAAGAATTCTGCAAACCTATTTAACGAATCACAGCTAATATTTAACTGATTATTATTTATACTTGACTTGTAATTATTTTACAAGATTTATTTTTTCTTCGATTTGTTTTACTTTTTGATGCCAATAATCCAGACCTTCTTGATTAGTAACCGTCTCTTTTTTATAGCTTGAAGAAATCTGCCCTAACTTAGACCAATTTCTATTAGAATCCTGTTCTTTTTCTTTTTTAGTAGAAGGTTCTATTCTAGTTCGCCAAAAGTCCATATTTTTTAAATACGTCTTTTTGATCTCATCAAAATATTCGATTAATTTTTCTTTTGAATTCGGAATATATCCTGGACCGCTACAACCGCAGGAGTGAAATGTAATTCCAACAGAATACAAACTTTTAATATGTTTCCATTTTTTTAAATCGTCTTTTTTAGGCGATTCAAAATCCAATCCCATATCTGCTGTTAACTCACCACATTGCGGACATTTGGCTTCAAAACCAGATTCACCAGTTTTTATATCTCTAAAAAGCCTTCTTTTAAATGTCTTTCGGCAATTAAAACAGGCATAATGAGGTTTGTATGTTGCTAATCCGTATCGGCACATTTTTTTAAAAGTTTGCAGTCGCGGTTTGCAGTCGCGGTTTGCAGTGACCGTCAACAGTAAACTGAGACTGAAAACCGCGACTGAAAACTAAAAAACTACTCTATCAATTTTCTTTCTAAAAAATAATTCACAATCGCTTCTTTCATTAAAACCGATTGTTCTCCGGCTTTTAACGGTGGTAATTGCTCTTTTATTTTATAATGCGGCCAACCTTCTTCGTCAAAATATTCGAATTCGTAAAATCCGTACGGTTCCAGCAATCTGCAGATTGCGATGTGCATTAAATTCAGTTTTTCGTCTTTTTTGTATTCGCGGTGCACTTTTCCGTATTCCTGAACTCCGATAAGGTAAATTATAGAATCTAAATCTAAATCTTCTCCTTGTGAAAATTGGTTTGAAAGTATATCAACGAGCTTTTCCCAGCGCTCTTTTAATTGTGTATCTCTAGACATTAATTTATGATTTTTGATTGTTGATTGCTGATTAAAAATCTATTCTGAAGGGGCAGAATCGCAATCTGAACTCTAAATTTTGATTTGCAAAGATACATAGTTCAAATTCAAACCCATTAAAAAATTTAAACACATAGAAACATAGTTTAAAAAATAATTAAGAAGAGAAATTTAAAAAAACAAGTTTTTACACATAGTTATGTTTGTTTAACTAAGTGAAACGCCTTTTCACAAAGAAAAACTATGAATCTATATGTTTAAAATATATTCAAGTAAATCAAAATAAAAACCTTTGAACCTTTGTAACTCTGAACCTTTGAACCTAAAAAAAGATATATCTTTGCGCCTCATTAAACACCAAAACTAAACATGAGTTTTTTTGATATTATCGTAGGAGCCCTTTTGTGTTACAGTTTATACAAAGGCATTAAAAATGGTCTTTTTGTAGAAGTGGCTTCTTTCATTTCGCTGTTATTAGGAATTTATCTTGCGATTAAGTTTTCTTCGCTAATGACCGGAATGATTTCAAAACATGTTTCTTGGAATCCAACTAATATTCAGATTACAGCTTTTATCTTAACTTTTATTTTGGTGGTAATTGGCGTTTATTTCTTAGCCAAAATTTTAACCGGAATTGCCGATTTTGCCATGTTAGGTTGGATGAATAAATTGGGTGGCGGTTTTTTCAGGGTTTTAAAAACCATTCTGATTCTAAGTATTTTTATTGCTCTGTTTGAAAAGATTAACTTCAACAATACTTTTGCAAAAAAGGAAACTTTAGATAGTTACATTTTTTATAATCCAGTAAAAAAAGTGGCTGCTTTTGTGTATCCATCAATCGAAAAATGGTATGAGAATTTTAAAAAAGAACATTCTCAAAAACCAGAAGAAAAAGAGAATTCAGAAAAAGAATAATTCAAATAGTAAACCCGACAGATTTTTAAAAATCTGTCGGGTTTAGTGTCTCCCTTATCAAGATGCAGTCACGTTCTAATATTATTTACTAACGCTGTATTTCTCGTTTGCCGTAATCATTTCCCAATTGTCGGTTCTGAATGGAGACGCTGGGAATTTTTCTTTGTTGAAAAGATTGATTACCGTATCGTCGTCTGCCCAGCCGTAATGTACCGCAACTGGATTTTGAACCTCATTACTTGAAACAATTATTTTGTTGTCTTTTATTATCGCTTTCGCGGAATGAAAAACTTTGTCTGCACCTGCGATTTCAAAACCTCTTAATTCATCGTTGTTTGGCGTCGAAAGCCCAGTGCCGATGTTATCAAAAGTTAGGATAATTTGGTTTCCTTTTATTTCTTGTGATTTGTAAGTTGGTCCGCTGTGAACTTGTTTTTTGCCATATATATCGTTCATTGCGATAGCTGCCAAACGCAAACCAATGTCTTGTTTGTTGGTTGGGTGAATGTCTTTTGCATTTCCGATATCGGTCGTAACGGCCATTCCGGTGTTTGGCAATTTTAAAGTTTCGGATTGTGCTTCGCGAAGTTCTGCCCAACGGCTTCCTTTTTGGCTGTTTCCACCAAATTCGTCGAAAGTCGATAATTGGACGAAATAAAATGGAAAATTACCTTGTTTGAATTTGGTTCTCCAATCGTTGATCATTAACGGAAATGCTGTTTTATATTGTTTTGCTCTCCAAACATTTGCTTCACCTTGATACCATAAAACGCCTTGCATCGCATAAGGAACCAGCGGATTTACCATGGCATTGTACAATAACGACGGATAACTGTTTGGCGAAATGCCTATTTTTACGGTTACTACATTGAATTTCCAAAGTCCTTCAAGCGTTAAACTGGAGTCTTTAAAATCGATTTTTAAATCTTCTGAATCACCGTAGATACCGCCACCGCCGCTATAATCGATAATTCGAACGGCAATTACATTGGTACCTTCTTTTAAAACATTTGCAGGAATTTTGTACACTCGCAATTTATCCCATTGATTATTGGTTCCAACTTCTACTCCGTTTACATAGGTTTTGTCTTCGTCATCTACTTTTGCGAGATGTAAAATAGCTTCTTTTTTGGCCTGTTCGGCTGTTAAAGTAATAGTTTTTCGCATCCAGACAATTCCGTCAATATTTCCTATTTGTTGATTTTCCCAAAGTGAAGGGACTTTTATTTCTGGCCAGTTTTTATCCTGAAAATTTGGCTTTTTAAACTGCTCTTCGTTTTTCATTGAAACCTCAAAACCTTGAACTTTTTTCAGATTGTCTAAAACCGATTTTTTATATCTCTCAAAAACTGCATTGATATCTACAACTGGAACATCGGCAATCATCGACTGGAATTCCTGACTATTTTCAAAAGCCTCACGACTTGTCCAGGTTTCTACATTGGTGCCGCCCCAAGAAGTATTAATGATTCCGATTGGGATTTTTAATTCTGAATATAATTTTCTGGCAAAATAATAACCAACTGCTGTAAAACCGGGCGTATATTTTTTATTTGCTTCTTCCCACACTCCTTGTTTTAAATCGTCTTTTGGAGTACCGCTTAAATCTTGCGCTACACCAAAATGACGAATCATTGGATAATTAGCATCGGTAATTTCTTTTTCGGAATTCATAGTTTTGAAAACCTGAAATTCCATATTCGATTGTCCGCTGCAAATCCAAACTTCTCCGACCAAAACATTTTTGATGGTAATTTTATTTTTTCCGATAATGATTAATTCGAATGGACCACCAGCTTTTTCTGCTGCTAAATTTACTGTCCATTTTCCGTTTTTATCAGCTGTAGTTTTCTTGATTTGTTTGTTGAAATGAATTTCTACACTCTCATTAGCATCGGCAAAACCCCAAATCGGAATTTGTTTGTCTCTTTGCAATACCATTCCATCAGAGAATATTAAAGGCATTCTTACATTAGCATTGGATATTATACTAAATATCAATAAAATAAAAAGAAATACTTTTTTCATTTTTTCTAGTTTAAATATTTTTTAACCATACAAGTGATATAAGATATTTTAAGTTTTGAATTTACCTATTTCTTAAATTTACTTATATCACTTATATGGTTTTAAAGGTTTTTTCTACTGTAATCCTTCTTTTAAAGCGTTTAAAGCTTGTGTATCGAAGACGGTATTATTAGTTCTATTTATGATTCCGAAACCGTTATTTTGCAAACTTCCTTCGTCCCAATAAAAAGGTAATAATCCGTTTGCTTTTGCTGTTTTTACCACCGTTTTTAAATAATACGCTCTTGAATTTAAATGTAAAGTCAAAGCATCTCCAGTTAAAGTTGTTCTTCGAATTGCGCCAAATTCTCCTAAAAGAACTGGAATTCCTTTGTCGACAAACTGCGTTTTCATCAATTTGAAATTCTTTTCTAAATCGGCTTCTTCTCCCCAATTTGCATTTCTTTCTGTATCAGTTGTGGAATGGAAACCAGCTCCCCAATAATAGAACATTTTACCCCAAGATTCGTCTTTGGTTAAACCAGCAAAATTCCATGGAGAGTAATAATGTACTTCGACCATCATTCTACCAGAAACTTTATCTGTTGGCAATGTAGTCATTAATTTATTTGTTTTTTCAATATCTGTCGTTGGCCCTTGAACAACTAAAACACGGGTTGCATTTTTCCCTCCAGTAGAACGAACGGCATCAATAAACGTTTGATGATACGAAGTCAAAACGGCCATTTGTGCAGCATCTTCAACTGCTGGTTCGTTTGCACTTGCAAAAAGTAAATGTTCGTCGAAACCTCTTAAATGTGTTGCGATTTGTTCCCAGAACGCTTTTTGTTTGGCGTTGTTTTCTACTTTTTTAGCTTCGGTGATATTATTTTCCAACCAACCACCGTCCCAGTGAATATTCACTACAACATACATATCATTGTCTACGCAATATTGCACCACTTCTTTAACGCGGTTTAGCCAATCCGATTTGATTTTTGCTGTAGTAGCATTCTCTAAATTCTGATTCCAAGAACACGGAATTCTGATGGCATTAAATCCGTTTGCTTTTACAGCATCAATTAGAGCTTTAGTCACTTTTGGATTTCCCCAAGCGGTTTCACCACCTGTTGCTTCCAAAGTATTTCCGATATTCCATCCTAATTTGATTTTTGCTGCCAATTCAACTGCTGAACTTCCCATTCCTGTCGCATCTGCCGCAATTGGATTGGTATTGTAACTTGGATATAAACCTGTCACAACCGCTGCTGCCGTTTGCGAAACTGCTATGGTAATCGTTTTTGCCTCATTGGAACTTAAAGTAATTGAAGCGGTTCTAGCTGCAGTTTCTGTATTGGCAGAAGCCGTTATTCTAACAATTATACTTCCTTTAGTTCCTGTTGTCTGACTCACTTTTACCCAGCTTGCCGAACTGGTTAGTGTCCATGCTGTAGCTTCAGAATTAATAGTGACATCTGAGGTGTTTTCTTTGCTGTCAAAATCAATTTTACTCGTATTTACAGTAAGTACTTTTATAGTTGTTTCTGGCGTGCTTTCTTTATCTGAACTGCAAGCTAAAACGCCTAAAAAAGCAAAGCATAATACAAAGCTCAAGATATAATCTTTGATTGTTTTTTTCATTTGGTTTGGTTTAAGTTAAGTGTAAGTTTTTAAAATCAACGCCAGCTTTTAAATGGGCTGGCGTTGATCGAGTGGTTATTTGTAGTAAAAAATATTTATTTAACAGTTACCTGAATTTCTTTTTTGATGTCTCTTGAAGAAGTTCCAACTTTGATAGTATATTTTCCTGGCTCAACTGTCCATTTTTTAGCAGCAACATCATAATAAGCCAATTCTTTTACTGGCAATTTAATCGTAACTGTCTCTGAACTTCCAGCTTTTACATCCACTTTTTTGAATCCTTTTAATTCTTTTGCGGCACGAGTAATTTTAGAATCTGGTTTTGAAGTGTATAATTGAACCACTTCTTTTCCGTCTACTTTTCCTGTGTTTTTAACTTCAACAGAAACTTCAATTACATCTGTTTGAGCATACGAATCTTTATTCGCTTTAGCGTTATCAAGAGCAAAAGTCGTGTATGATAATCCGTAACCAAAAGGATATAACGGCGCAACATTTTTAGTATCAAACCAACGGTATCCAATCAAAATTCCTTCTGCATAATTTACCGCTTTGTCTCCAGGGAAACTGTTTGTTGCGTGTGCAGGAGAATCTTTTAGTTGTTTTGGCATTGTCCAAGGTAATTTTCCTGACGGATTTACTTTTCCTAAGATAACATCGGCTAAAGCATTTCCTCCTTCAGAACCATTAAACCAACTCCAAACTAAAGCAGAAGTTTTTTGGCTTACTTCATTCAAATCAAATGGAGCGCCGGCAACCATAACCACAATCGTTTTTGGGTTAACCGCCAATACTTGTTTGATTAATTCTTCTTGTCCGAATGGTAAATGTAAATCTCTACGGTCTGATGCTTCAGTTTCGTAATCGCGATTTGAACCCGCAAAAATGATGGCAACATCTGAGTTTTTAGCTGCTTCAACTGCTTCTTTTACTTTTGCATCGTCTAATTTATCAATTGTAACTGGTCCTGTAGAAGTAATATTTCCTAGATTTCCTTTGTTTTTCTCATCGTAACGCTCTAAATATCCTTCCGCATAATTGATTTTAATTGAAGAAGGCAGTCTGTTTTTAAGACCTTCAAGAGGTGTAACTTCTCTTTTTGTTTTCACTCCAGCTCCAAATCCGCCTAAAGCGTTTTTCTTTGTTGCGTTGTTTCCGATAACTGCAATAGATTTTACTCCGTCTAATTTTAATGGCAAAGCATTGTTTTCATTTTTCAATAATACAATTGCTTCTGCAGCGATTTTGTATGCGTCTTGGTAATGTGCTTCTGTTGCGATGCTTCCTTTAGCACGTGTTCCGCCTCCCATTGCTTTAATATGGAATAAACCGCGTAAAATACGTTTTACGTGAAGGTCAATTTCTTTTTCTGAAACTTCTCCAGATTTAACCGCTGCGATTAATTTATCAGCTAAGAAAAATTCGTTGAATGGTTTTGGTGTTCCCATTTCAATATCTAAACCACTTTTCAATGATTTTGCTGTAGAGTGCACTGCTGCCCAATCTGAAACTACAATACCTTTAAATCCCCATTCGTCACGAAGGATTTTGTTCAGCATATAATCATTTTCACATAAATATTCTCCTCTGAATTTATTGTAAGCGCCCATAATGCTGTATGCTTTTCCTTCTTTTACAGTCGCTTCAAAAGCTGGAAGATAAATTTCGCGAAGTGTACGCTCGTCAATTTGTACATCTACAAAATCACGATTCGTTTCTTGATTGTTTGCTGCATAATGTTTTACACACGCCATTACATCTTTTTCCTGTAAACCAACAACCAACGGCACCGCAATTTTTTTATTCAAAAACGGGTCTTCCGACATGTATTCGTACGTTCTTCCTCCAAGCGGTGTTCTCACCATATTAATCGCTGGCGAAAGCAACATGTCTTTGTCTCTTGCGCGTAATTCTTCTCCTAAACTGGTTCCGAAAGTATGTGCCATTTCAGCATTAAAAGTAGCAGCTAAAGCGCCACCCGCTGGATAATAGGTTGCAAAATCGTTTGTCCATCCTGCTGGAGCCCAATTGTCTCTTGAGATTTCCTCACGAACTCCCAAAGGACCATCGGCCATTTTTAATTCTGGAATTCCTAAACGTTTTACACCCGCATTAGCGAACATGCTGTTACCATGAAGCATTCCGACTTTTTCTTCTAATGTCATTTGCGAAATCAATTTGTCGATTTCTGCATCATGTTCAGTACCTATTTCTTTTCCAACATATTCTTCGGTCTCCGCCGAATTTGAAGCCGTAGTTTGTGCATCATTTTTACAAGAAGTAAATATTGAAAAAACCAAAGCTGCCGAAAGGTATATCATTTTGTTTTTCATAGATAGTTAGGTGTTTTTAGATTTGAAGATTTTTGATTCCTCACACGTCATCTTTAAATCCAGTTAATAATTATATTGTTTGTGGTTTTTGTTTTTAGTTTATTGTTGTATCAGATTAAGAAAAAACACATCATTTTCATTGATTTTTAATTCTTTGCTAAAAATTCCTTTTGCATCAATTGTAATTTTTTCTGTCGAAATTGGCGCTCCGTTGTTTTTCTCTTTTATTGAATTGACTTGCTCGCGTGTTAACTGACTTGGTTTATTCATTGCTAAATAATCAGCGTAAGCGTCGTTTACTTTATAGCCTACTTTATATATTTCTAGTACATATTTTCCTTTCTGCATTCCATCCACTTCGATTTTGACTTTTCCTTTTTCTTTTGATGGAAGGTCTTTAATGTAATACGTCTGATTCAGTTCTTTATCACCCGGATGCGTATTCGTAAAATCCCATAATAAAACTTGAACATCGCCTTTTGCATTTTTAGAAGTCCAAGACGATTTATCTGCATTTTGAAGTTCTGTTTCTCCCAATTTATTCATTAAAAAATAAGAGAAATAAGCCGGTTTTTTAATTCCTTGCGTATTCAATAATCCGAAACCGCCATGAAAAGGTGTGAATCTTGGCCCAGCTTCTTCAAAAATATCAGTGAAAACCCAATATGACATGGAATTTGCTGCGTTACCAACTTGTTTCAATTTCTGCAATATATAAGCAGCCGAATGATAACTGTCGTGAATTGGATCTGCAGGCGTATAAGACGCGCTCCATTCTGTGTAATGCAATTCTAAATTTGGCTTAGCCGATTCTGTAATCTGTTTGCGAGAATTTATCACTTCACCGCTCACGCTAAATTCATCTTTACTTAAGATTGTTCCCGAAGTTCCGAATTCGTCCAAATAACCATGTTTTACTCCATAAGTATGAGTTGAAATAAAATCGATTGGCACATTATTTTTTTCGCAAAAAGCAATTGTTTCAGGAACCCAAGCTGCTCCAGCTGTTGCAGGCCCACCTACTTTGTACACAGGATTTACAGCTTTTACACCTCGAACTGCATAATCATATAATTTATAATATTCGTCTTGTGTACTGCTCCAAAATCCAGGTGAAAGATTGGGTTCGTTCCACACTTCAAAATACCATGTTTTTACTTCTTCATCTCCGTAGCGTTCTTTAAAATGGGCTGTTAGATTTCTAATTAAATCTTCCCATTTTTTATAATCTTTTGGAGGTGTTACATTTCCTTTCCACCAAAAAATAGTTTCTTTTCCGCTTGCCAAAGCATTCGGCATAAAACCTAATTCAACAAAAGGTTTCATTTTCAGACTCACAATATAATCGAACAAAACATCAACATATTGGTAGTTGTATTCTGGATTTCCTTTTTCATCTTCACGGTAAATGGCCATATCATCGGTCAATAAACCATGAAAACGGATGTATTTAAAATCGCATTCTTTTTTTACCAATGCCAATTGCTGCTGCCAATCGGCACGAAGACCTTCATTTGCTCTTCCCGCACCAATACATTCTTTGAACATGGTGTTTAGTTTGCCAGCCGTTTTATTGAAATCTACTTTTATGGTACGGTTTTCATTTTGTCCAATGATATTGATTGAACTAAATAAAACTGCTGCTAATATTAAAAGTTTTTTCATCTGAAAATGGTTTTGTTTATTTTTTTGCCACAGATTAATAGGATTCTAAAGGATTTTTTTCTTTTCTCTCGCAGATCATGCAGATTAAATCTTTTTAATCATTTTAATCTGTGGCTATATTTTTTACACAGATTTGGAAAAATAAATCTGCATGATCTGCTAAATCTGCGAGAGCATAAAATCTTTGCGAATTACAATTTCTTAAATCTCACTGCTCCACCGCCAGCACCACCTAAATTCAGTTTTAGAGAATCTGTAGATTTTACTGTTTTCTTAGAAATTGCCACAGCTTCCGGATTATTCTTTTGATTTGTTCCTTCTGCATCCACATAAATCTGAGCTTCGTAAGTTGCATTTGGATCTAAGAATGATAATGAAACATTTACGTTTCTTGGATTTTCATTTGTCAAAGTTCCTAAATACCAATCGGCGCTGTTTCTGTCTTTTCTTGCTGTTGTGATGTATTCGCCAATTTTTCCTTCTAAGATTTTTGTGTCTTCCCAATCTGTTGGAACATCTTTTAAGAATTGTAAAGCTGGTTTTCCTTCGTAGTTTTCAGGAAGATCGGCTAACATCTGGATTGGAGAATAAATCGTAACATACAATGCCAATTGCTGCCCAACTGTTCCTTGAATTCTTTTTCCTGGATAACCTTGTTTTACCTCAACATCAAAAATTCCAGGCGTGAAATCCATTGGTCCAGAAAGTAATCTTGTGAATGGAATAATGCTTAAATGGTTTGGCGGATTTCCTTCGCTCCAAGCGTTGTATTCTTGTCCACGTGCTGCTTCTCTCGAAACCATGTTTGGATACGTTCTTCTTTCTCCTGTATCTTTAATTGATTCATGGTATAAAACGGCTAAATCGTATTGTGCTGCTTTTTCTAAAATGTATCTGAAATAATTCACTCCAAATTGTCCGAAATGCATTTGTTTCATATTTAATTTAGAACCAACATGACCGATTTTTACCGTGTGGATTCCTAATTTTTTGTATAAAGCAAATCCTTCATCAACTTCTTTTAAGTAGTTAATTAAATTTGAACCTGTTTCATGATATCCGATTAATTCGATGTTTTTGCTTTTACCGTAAGCCACAACTTTTTCTAAATCGAAATTGTCAGCGTTTTTTGTGAAACTGAACATGTGCATACGGTTTTCGTACCAACCCGGAGTCCAACCTTTATTCCATCCTTCGATTAGTAAATGATGGAAACCTTCTTTTGCTGTAAAATCCATGTATTCTTCAGCGTGTTTTGTAGTGGCACCTTGTTTGTCGCTTTCCCAGAAAGTATATTTCCCAATGTGCATTCCCCACCAAATTCCTAAATATTTATATGGTTTGAAATAGCTGTTTGTATTTTTTAATTTGTTCGGTTCGTTCAAATTTAAAACCAAATAAGAAGTAATTAATTCTCCTGGATTTTCTCCAATCTGGATGGTTCTCCAAGAAGAAGTAAACGAATCTTTCACACGAACTTTTACTCCGTCAGCCCACGGCACTAAATCCGATTTTAATTCTGTTCCTTTTGTGTTTACCAAAGTCATACTTGCAAAATCGTACAAGTTTGCTTCGTGAAAACTCAAAGCCAATCCGCTTTTACTTTCGATTGTCAGTGGCGTTAAAACGGTATCTAATTTACTTACTGGCGCTGCTTCAAATAAATATTCGTCGCGGTTTTCTCTGTTTGCCGGAATCCACCATGCTTTTCCGTCTTCTTTTAAGTTGAAAGTCGTTTTTTCATCCATGATGAAAATACTGTCTTTTACATTTTGTTTTGGATAAACATATCTAAAAGCTACTCCATCATCAAAAGCACGAAACTGAATTTGTAATTTTCTTTTGTTTCCAATTTTTTGCTGTAAATCAACTACCAATTGATTGTAGTGATTTCTGATGTTTTTCTTTTCTCCCCAAACTTGTTCCCAAGTTTCGTCAAACGTAGAAGTTTTGGCTCCTTTGATTTCGAAATTGGTGCTTAAGTCTTCGTTTCCTTTTAATACAAATCCCATTTCTGATGGAGAAATCACTTCGGTTTTTCCGTGAGAAACAGCATATTTTGGAGCGTTTTTCACCAACTCAAATTTGATTTTGTTTTGTCCGTTTGGCGATGCCAATTCGTAAGCGCTTTTCGTTTTTTGGCTGTAGCCAATTGTTATTGAAAACAGAACGGCTGGGAGAATTAGATAGTTTTTCATGTTTTTTTGGTATTATGATTTTTTTGCCACGAATCCTACGAATTTCCACAAATTGAATTTGTGGAAATTTGTGCAATTTGTGGTTGCGTTTTTTTTAACACATAGAAACATAGCTTATTGGAGTCTTAAAAAAAAGGCGTTTCACTTACTTCAATTCACATAGTATTCTATGTGTTAGAAACTAGTTTCTTTCCCAGTTCTTTTATTCACAAACAAAAACCTATGTTTCTATGTGTTTAAATTTTTATTTTTTTGCCACTGATTTAAAGGATTAGAGAGGATTTTTTTCTCTTTTTTACGTTTATTTTTTCACGCAGATTTTACAGATTTTATTTTAATCTTTTCTAATCCTTTAATCTGTGGCATTATTTTTTTTCACCACAAATTCCCCAAATTATCTCAAATTCAATTCGTGGAAATTCGTGTAATTTGTGGCTAACTTTTTTACTTAGCCCACTCGGTTTTGAAAGTGGTTTTTCCGTTTAATGGATTTGTTTTTACTTCAAAATTGTTTCCTGTTTTTGTCACTTTTATTTCTTGTAGCGCCTCTCCGCTTGGTAAATAAACTTTGGCTGAAGCCGAAGTTGTTTTATCGCTAGCGAATACTTTTAAAGTCAATTTACTCCAATCCATATCTTTTGTAGATTGCGCTAAACCGATGTGTGGCAATGCTGTTCCGTCTTTTACTAAAACTACGATTGGCACTTCGCCAGCTTTGATTTTATGCCAGCCTGATTGGTATACTTTTTTAGTTTGGTAATCAATCCAAGTTCCTTCTGGAAGGTAAACATCTCTTTCTTCCACTTCTTCGAAAAGTGGTGCAACCAACATGCTTGAACCAAATAAATATTCATTATCAACCAACCAGGCTCCTGGATCGTTTGGATATTCAACAAATAAAGCTCTCATCATTGGCAATCCTTTTTCTGAACTTTCTTTTGCTTGAGCGTAGATATATGGCATTAATTCGTAACGCATATTATCTGCTTTTCTAAATCCTTCCAAGAAATCTTTGCTGTACAACCAAGGTTCGCGAGGCGGTTCTCCGTGGCTTCTTACGTGTGAAGTAAACATTCCGAATGGTGTCCATCTTCTGTAAATATTCTCTGGCGATTTAGTTGCGAAACCTCCAACATCATGGCTCCAAAAACTGAATCCGCTAAGACCTAATGAAAGTCCACCGCGTAATTCTGCCGACATTGCCCCGTTTGTGGTTTCAGAATCTCCTCCCCAATGCAAAGGATAACGCTGAGAACCTGCCCAAGTACTTCTAGCCCAGATTAAAGTATATCCTTTTTCTTTCTGAGTGATTTCAGCAACAGCTTTGTTGTATCGTAATGGATATAAATTGTGCTCATAAAAGCCTGTTCTTCCTGAATGATAGATTCCTTCTGGCGGTGCTGCTTCTCCAAAATCTACTTTGAAAACCGCAACTCCCTCGTCAAATAACTTTTTCAATTTTCCTTGGTACCAAGAAATTGTTTCAGGATTTGAGAAATCTAAAACCGCATCTTCGTACGGAAGATTTCCTTTTCTGTCTCTTACTGCCAAGTTTTTATCCATAATTTCTGGGAACAAAGTGTTCTTTGGCGTGAAATAAGGTAATTGCCAAAGACAAACTTGGAAACCGTCTTTCTTTAAATCAGACATCATTTTTGTGGCATCTGGGAAACGAGATTTTGCAAACTCGTAATTGTTTCTCCAATCTACATCAAACCAACCTGTATCAAAGTGAATTACGTCTGTTGGAATTTTATATTTACGCAAATCTCTTGCAACGTCGCGTCCTTCTTTTTCTGAGAAATAGGTAATACGGCTCATCCAAAAACCAAACGACCAAAGTGGTGGCATGGCAGCTTTTCCAGTCAAATTAGTGTATTGATCTAAAATGTCTTTTGGTTCTCCGATGAAGAAAAACAAATCGGCTTCGTCATCTCCAATGTACATTTCGTTAGCACTTGAGAAATATTTTCCGAAGTCAACTGTGATTGGAGTTGAGTGATGCATGAAAACTCCATAACCACGACTACTCATATAAAACGGAATCGGTTTGTACATCGTTTCATTTTGGATTCCGTTTGCATCATCTGCCCATAAAACTACTTTTGAACCGCGTTTGTTGAATTGTGTGAATGATTCTCCACATCCAAATATTTTTTCGTCTGGTTCTAAACTGAACGCAGCGCCCATACTTCTTGAATAATCGCTGTTTCTGCGAACATAAGAAAACGGAAGTGTTGGCGTATAGGTACTTTTAAAATCAGTATCGTGAAGCGTGCTTGTTAGCAATTTTCCTTTTTCATCGTAGATTTTTACGTGCCAAGGTTTGGTCAAAATTTCGACTCTTCCGTGTTTGCTTGTATAGCTGTGACCGCCTTCAATTTTAGCATATTTCCATAATTCCGGGTGATTCGGAGCCACTCCGTCAACCAACATTAAAGATGCTGCCTGTGGATGAAATTGTGGTCCAGAAGTTGTTTTGATACGAAGGGTTCTGTCTGAAACAAACTGAATTTCGAATGGCAAAACCGGAGATTCTGCATATTCTGTTGTTGGGAACTCGTTTGCTTTTTCTACATCTGGTTTCATCATCATGTTGTTGAAAGCCTGACGTGTTTTATAGTTGTATCTCAAATATTTAATTGTTCCTTTTCCTGTTGCAGGATCAAAAGAAGCGAGTTCGTCTGCGAAATAAAAAGTGTTCAGATAGTTCTGAAAATCTTTACTAATATCGATTGGTGCATTCAGCACATCTGCATTTTGAATCTGCGCTGAGGCATTTGGAATCGTAAGAAGTCCAAAAGCGCAAATCGAAAGCAAGGTTTTTAAATGTGATTTTTTCATTAGTTAGTTATTTTTTTGCCACAGATTAAAAAGATTCGAAAGGATTTTTTTTCTTTTCTCTCGCAGATTTTGCAGATTGAGCAGATTTAAATCTTTTTAATCCTTTAATCTGTGGCTATTTTTTGTCACAGATTTGGAAAAATAATCTGCATGATCTGCTAAATCTGCGAGAGCATAAAATCTTTTAAACTGTATCTATATTTAAAATTTCAAAAATTAGAAAACTTATTCTGTTGTAATTACGATTGTTGATGATTTCAATCCGTTTGCACTTGCCGTCAGTTCCAGCCTTCCAGATTTATCTCCAGATTGTACAATCACCAAACATTTTCCTGCCAATGCCGTATGTTTTGTTCCTTTGTACGGTTCGTGACTTACTGGATCTCCACTGCAAACGCCTACGATTTTTCCATTTCCTTTTAATGAAAAGTTGATTTCGTTATTGGCATTTGGCACTATTGTTCCATTGTCATCTAAAATATCTACCGTTACAAATGACAAATCATTTTTGTCTGCTTTGATAGTACTTCTGTCAGCCGTTAATTTTAATTGTGAAGGATTTCCAGCTGTTTTTATTTCTTTTTCTAGAACTACTTTTCCGCCTTTTCTAGAAATAGCTTTTAAAGTTCCTGCTTCAAAAGGAATTCTCCACATTACGTGTAAATCATCTCCTTTTTTAGCTCTTTTTCCAACTGATTTTCCGTTTACGAAAAGTTCAACCTCATCAGCATTATTATAGTAAGCCCAAACATCAACAGTTTGTTCGGCTTTCCAGTTCCAATGTGGGAAAACGTGAAGAACTGTTTTGTTTGTCCATTCGCTTTGGTACATATAATACACGTCTTTTGGGAAACCAGCTAAATCAACAATTCCGAAATACGAACTTACTGATGGCCATTCGTATGGAGTTGGTTCTCCGATATAATCGAAACCTGTCCAAACGTACATTCCTGCTAAGAAATCGTGTTTTTTAATGATTTTCCAAGTAGCTTCGTGCGTAGATCCCCAAGGCGTTTGCACCTGATCGTAAGCTGAAACAGTGTTTCCTGGATTTCCTCCATCAAATTTTTTATCCCAACTAACAGGCCATTTTTTTATAGTGTCTGAAACAGCATCATAATATCCTCTTGTCTGTAAACCTGAAGTAGTTTCGGTTGCGATAAAAGGGGTTTTTGGGAAATTTTTCAAATGATGTTCGAATGTTTGATGCGCATAATTGTATCCGATCAAATCTAAAATTCCAGATCCAGCAAGCGGATTAATCGAAACATTCTTTTTTTCGAATTGCAAAGTCACTTCATCAATATTCATATTTACTGGCGGATTCATTCCAGCAGTAAGCGGACGAGTTTTATCGTATTGACGTGTGATTGTAGCTAATTCTTTTGCGATTTCGATACCTGTTTCATTCCATTGTTCTGGAATTTCGTTTCCAATACTCCACATAAAAATACTGGCGTGATTGCGGTCGCGTAACAATTGGTCGATTAGATCTTGTTTGTGCCATTTGTCCCAATCATTTGCATAATCGTATTTGGTTTTCGTTTGTTTCCACATATCAAAAGCTTCATCCATAACGATGAAACCCATTTTGTCGCAAAGCTGTAAAAGTTCTGGAGCAGGCGGATTGTGAGAAGTTCTGATTCCGTTTACGCCCATTTCTTTCAGAATCTCCAACTGACGTTCGATAGCGCGCGTATTGATTGCAGATCCCAAAGGACCTAAATCGTGGTGCATACAAACTCCTTTTATTTTGACTTGTTTTCCATTCAAAATAAAACCTTTGTTCAAATCGAATTTAAAATCTCTAATTCCGAAAGTGGTTTTGTATTGGTCAATGATTTTATCGTCAAGCGAAATTTCCGTAACTGCCGTGTACAATTCTGGATTTTCATCTGACCATAAAGCAGGATTTTCAACTTCAGCGGATTGCTTCACAATTTGATTTCCGTTTGCGTTGATTGTTATATCTTGAGTAACCGATGTTACTTTTGCGTCTTCTTTAAAAATAGTTGTCGTTACTTTTGCTTTTTTACTTTCTGCATATTGATTTTTTATCGTTGTTTCAATATTTACCGAAGCTTTTTCAGCCGTAACTTTTGGAGTTGTAATATACGTTCCCCATTGTCCAACGTGAAGTTTATCTGTAGTTTCTAGCCAGACATTTCTAAAAATTCCTGAACCCGAATACCAACGTGAATTCGGTTGTTTTGAATTGTCAACCTTAACAATTATTTCGTTGTTTTTATCTCCGTAATTTAAGTATGGAGAAATTTCATATTGAAAACCAATATATCCGTTTGGACGTTTTCCTAAATAATGACCGTTTACCCAAACTTCGCTGTTTCTGTAAACGCCATCAAAAGTGATTGAAGTTATTTTTGTACTGTCTTCTAAAGCAACTTTAAATGTTTTTTTGTACCAGCCTAAACCACCGTTAAGCGATCCTCCGCCATAACCTGCAGGACTTTTTTCATCAAATTTTCCTTCGATACTCCAATCATGTGGAACATCTAAAGTTCTCCATTTTGTTGCAGTTCCGATAGTGTCTTTGTCAACCAAACTATCATTAAGATGAAAACTCCAATCTGAATTGAAAGAAACTTTTCGATTTACAAATGCATCTTCTTTTTTTACGCAAGAATTCAAGAAAAGAACTCCGGCCGTAAGCGCCCATAAACTTATGTTTTTTATGTTTTTTCTAATATGCATAGGTACATTTTTATTTTTTGGAATTTGAAGATAGAAATAAAAATCGATTTCATTTATTCCTCACTAAAATAATTTAAGTCCCAGTTTTAAAGCACGTTAGATGCACATGTTTAAAACTGAGACTTCAAACTAACTAACTTACGATTTTGGAACTAAATGATAAATCAAGTAATCGTTATCTGCTCTAATGGCGATAAAGCATAAACTTGTATCAGTCAGTTCAACAATTTTTACATTAGTAAAACTAAACGATGGACTAAAGTAACTTGATTCATTTGGATGAAGCATTTCTGTTCCTCCGTTAAATGAAATTCTATCATTTGTTTCACCATTTGTCAAACTAAAATTGAATGTTCCCGTTTTTGTTGTTTTAGCTGTACTTCCTAATGTCGGATTTGTTTGCGTTACCGAAACATTGTAACCTCCATCAAGATTAAAAGTAATTTCTCCCCAATCTTTGTTTTCTAAACCAGCCCAAGAAATATCAGTAAGATTTGGCCACCAACCTGGACCACTAACCGCTCTATTTACATAACTAGGAGTATTTCCAATAAATTCTAATGGAGCAGTCATGTACAATACCCAAGTTTTTCCCGCTTGTCCGTTTGTCAATTTGTTCCATCTTGGATCGCTGAAAAAGGCATTGTCATTTTCAGGGACATCTATTGTTACTGGAGCTGCTTCAACAGAACCTCCGCGTACGAAAGCGGTATAAAAAACAGTGTATTTTCCAGCAAAAGGAAAAGTTACTTTATCGTCACTTTTGTTAGAATGTCCCAGTTCATTTCCATTACCATCAACGTATCTCCAGAATGGAATTACCGTTGGGTCATCATTCTTTAAAACTACTTCATTCTTTTTTGCTGTATTTTGTGTAATAGAAAACTTAAGTGTTTCTGGTGTCAGTGTTACTGCTGGCAAACTTTCACGATCTTCAACAGGCTCGCAAGAGAATAAAAACGAACTGATTGTTACAGCCGCTAATACTATATATAATATACGTTTCATAATCAATTAGTTTAAATATTAATTCCAACCTGGATTTTGCTGAATCGTACCATTTGAAAGTACGATTTGCGATTGTGGTAAAGCAAACCAACCTAGAGTTTCTGGTCTGAAGGTTACAGCAAACTGAGAATCTCCTGTATTATTATCGATTGCCGCTTTCATAACTCCCATTCCTTGTCTGATTAAGTCAAAATAACGCGATCCTTCTAAGGCTAATTCTAAACGACGCTCTTCCATAATATTGGCTTTTGTTGCCGTAACTCTGTGAGTTGTATTTTTAAAAGCACGATCACGAACTCTGTCTAAATCTGTCTGGGCTAAACCTGCGTTTCCATCTAAATTCAATTCAGCAGCCATAAGTAAAACATCTGCAAAACGAATAATAGCGTAATCTTGGTAGTTGTCAATTTGAAAGTTTCCTCCATTTGCTTCTACAACAGCTGTTCCTGCTGCATTGGTAATCGGACAATATTTTTTCCAAGAATATCCAGTATATTGGCGTTGTTCTCTAGCTTGCGGATCAAAATTTAATCCTTCTCCAGCATAATCTATAAATGAGGCTTTTCTTCTGGTATCAGCAAGATCATACGCTGCAACCAATTTCGGGTTTACTGTTGCTCCTCCCCATCCTGTAGCATATCTTCCAATTGCTCCTCCACGTGGTGCAATATTTACTTGAAAACGGTTTCCTTCGTGAAGATCCCAGTTTCCTTTTCCTGAACCATTAAAACGTACGGCCCAGACCATTTCTGTATTATCTTCTCCAACAAAATTATCTAAAGAAGCAGCCAGCCAAAGATTAGCAAAATCAGGAACTAAATCATGACCACTATTACTTACAACATCATTAATATAAGTTGTTGCCTGTGCTTTTGTAATTACTCCAGCTAAATCTGGTTTGTTGTAAGCTCCTGTGTAAAACAAGAATGTTCTAGCTAAATATGCTTCTGCAGCCCATTTTGTAATACGCCCGAAGTTGGCATTTCCCGCTTTTGAATAATTGTCATTATTTAAGTTATCTGCAGCAAATTTCAAATCGTTAGCAATTAAAGCATAAGTAACTTCTGGTGCTTGTCTTGGTAATTGGAATTCGCTTGTGGTTACGGTATGATCTAACGGAACAATATCACCAAACATTTTTGCAGCCTGAAAGTGAAAGTGAGCTCTTAAAAAACGAGCTTCTGCTTCGTAACGTGTTTTCAATGCAGCATCGGCTCCCCAATTTACTTTGTCTAAGTTTTCTAGTAAAATGTTAGCTCTGTAAATTCCAAGATAAGAATTTGTCCATGTTGGAGCGTTCATATCTTTATCTGTATTATACTGAAAACGGTCCCATTGTAAATCTACTGTTGGATCTGCAAGACCAAATCCACCGAAACAGTTATCAGATGCCTGCTCGCTTACAATCAATTGTGTACCATAAGCTTCTCTCTGCAATACGTCATAAACGGCAACCAAACCTTCAAAAGCATCAGATGGAGTTTTATAAAAATTCTCTGTTACTTTATCTGTATATGGCTCGTTTTCTAAAAAATCCTCCGAACAAGAACCTAAAACAAGAAGGCTTGAAAGAGCAAATAATTTTATATATGTTTTCATCGTTTTTAAAAATTAAAAGTTAACATTTAGACCCATCATGTAGGTTCTTGGCTGTGGATAATATCCGACATCGATTCCTTTTGCCCAAGATTGATTTACGTTTCCGAAACCAATCTCTGGATCCATTCCTTTGTATTTCGTGAAAGTGTAAATGTTATTTCCTGCCACGTACAATCTGAATTTAGAGAAGAATTTTAATTTGTCTGTTAACTTTGTTAAATCACATCCGATTGTTGCATTTTTAATTCTGAAGAAATCTGAATCCTGAATATACAAATCAGAGAATTTAGTGTAGTTACCGTTATCATCTGTCCCATAAGTTACTCTAGGAATTCTGTTTGAAGTTCCTTCACTTGTCCATCTGTTCAACACATCTGTAGTGTTGTTTGTGTAAGCACGAGTGTAGTCATGAATTCCGAAAACGTTCTGTCCTCCGGCGATTCCATAAGTATTAATAGAAAAATCAAAAGCTTTGTATGATAATTCTAAATTAATCCCGTAGTTAATATCTGGATTTGGATCTCCAATTTGAGTTTTATCATTTGCATCTATTTTGCCGTCACCATTTAAATCTACGAAACGAACATCTCCAGGAACAGCATTTGGCTGAACTCCTGCCGAAACTTCAGCTGCATTTTGGAAAATTCCAGCTGTTTTTAATCCGTAGAAATAACCCATTGGTTTTCCAACCTCAACACGGTTCATTTCGTCTAAACCTTGAAATAAAATATTTGCTTCTCCGTGAATAATACCTTCGTTGTTTGCAATTCTCAACACTTGATTTTGGTTACGAGAAAGGTTAGCATTTACTGCAAAATTCCAATCTTGTCCGATACGAGTACGGTAAGATAATCCAATCTCAAAACCTTTGTTACTTACATCTCCACCGTTAACATATGGTGCAGTTGCTCCAGCATAAGTTGGAATAGAAGCCAATACTAACCAATCTTTAGTTTTCTTGTCGTAGTAATCGAACGTTAAAATAAAATTATTGAACAAGGTAGCATCAAAACCTAAATCTAACTGCTCAGAAGTTTCCCATTTTAAGTTACGGTTTGCTAATTGATCAGGGCTTGAACCTACTAATAAAGTTTCGTCACCTGTTCCGAAATGATATGTTTTGTCTGTTGAGTTTACAGTTGATAAGTATGCAAATCTTCTACCAAATTGGTCGTTACCATTTTGTCCCCAGCTTGCTCTTAATTTGAAACTATTTAAAACTTTATTTTCTTTGAAGAAAGCTTCTTTATCTAAATTCCATCCCGCAGAGAACGAAGGGAAAATAGCATATTTATTATCTGGACCAAATTCTGATGAACCGTCGCGACGAACTGTTGCAGAAAACAAGTATTTGTTGTTGTAATCATACAATAAACGTCCGAAGTAAGACTGAATGGCATAATCTTTACGATTTCCTTTTACCACATTTGATGTAGGATCTTTTGCATTATCCAAATAAGCATGTTCGAAATCGTCAAAAATTAAGTTTCTTCCTTGCCCTTCCATGTAATCAGAAGTATTCTTTTTTGCAGAAGTACCTGCCAATACATCAAAATTATGAGAACCTGCGATATCGAATTTGTATTGAAGTGTATTTTCAAAAATCCATCCCATAGATTTGGTCGCACTTTGAGTAACACTAGAAACAGTATTGTTATCATTTGAAGAAAGAGAGTACACTGGTCTAAAAGCACGGTAGTTACTGTCTGTCATATCAACACCAAAGCTTGTTCTAAAAGTCAAATCTTTTATAACTTTCAATTCAGCAAAAACATTTCCGACATAACGATTTGTTTTTGTTTGATTGAAGTTATTGTAGTATAAAGATCCAACTGGATTTGTTACGTCATTTGAAACAATTGAACGAGCAAAATTTCCATCTTCGTCATAAGGTTGATCAATTGGAGCGGCATTTAAGAAACTTCTGATTGCATTTCCGTAAATACCATCATCTGCAACACCTTTAGATTTGATGTTTGACAAAGTAAAGTTTTCACCAATTTTCAAATATCCTTTAATAACTTCTGAAGTAGAATTTACAGAAAAAGTTATACGATCGTATTGAGATTGGTTAGTAGAACCTCCAATCATACCATCTTGTCCATAGTAAGATAAACCAGTCGCAATAGTAGATTTTTCGTCACCACCTGTAATTAAAAGAGAATGGTTTTGTTTGATTGCTCCTTCGTAAAACAAATCTTTCTGCCAGTCATTATTTGGAAATCCAGCAATTTGAGCTTTTGTATACAATGGTGCATAACCAGAGTTTACACGAGCTTCGTTAATAATCGTTGTGTATTCTTGTGTATTCATCAAATCCAGTTTTTTAGCAATCTGCTGAAAACCTGTATAAGAACTTAAAGACACATTCATTTTGCCATCTTTTCCTTTTTTAGTAGTAACTAAGATAACTCCGTTTGCTGCTCTTGCTCCGTAGATAGAAGCGGCAGAAGCATCTTTTAAAACGTCAACCCTTTCAATAACAGAAGGATCCAAATATCCGATTCCGTTATCTACCACAACACCGTCTACAACATAAAGCGGATCACTGTTTCCTGCTGTACCCGCACCACGAATATTTACCACCATATTCGCACCAGGCTGACCAGAAGAAGAAGTTACAGAAACCCCTGAAGCCTGACCTTGTAAAGCATTTACAACATCAAGACTCGCTACTTGCTGAATGTCTTTTCCCGATACCAAAGAAGTTGCAGCTGTGTTCACTTTCTTCTTTTGAGTACCATAACCAATTACTACAATCTCTTTTAGTTCTGCAGTTTCAGGACTCAAAACTACATTGACTGTTTTTTGAGTTCCAACCGTAATATTCTGTGTTTTAAATCCCACGAAAGTGATCACTAAAACATCGCCTGTTTTGGCTTCCACTTTATATTTTCCATCAAAATCGGTAACAGTACTCGATTTTGTTCCCTGTACTTGTACAGTTGCTCCGGGAACTCCAAATCCGTCTTCGGCAGAAGTGATTGTTCCACTTACAGTTTTAGATTCTTGTGCGAATCCAAACTGCATCATAAATACGCTAAGCAGCACCGTCATAAAATACGACAGCTTTGTTGTTTTAATACAATTTTTGCTTTTCATAATAAGAATTGATTAAGTTTAAGTTATAGTTAGTAATTTTTACCCTAAGAGAAACTTTGGAAAACTTCCCAAGCAGGTCATGCTAAAAATGAGGGCCTGAATCTCATTTCCAACATTTAGTACTTGCTGACTATAAGCAGATGTTTTTAAAACATCAAAATCGATTCTTTTGCAAAATTGAAGGGCGATAATCTCAACAAAAAAAGCTTTTTAAATCAATTTCTAAAAAAACATTTGTGGTAAGTTTAAGTTAAGCGTAGCTTTGTTCTTTTTTACTTATGGTCAATTTGAATTTATCTTATGGTAAATTTGACTACAAGTGTAAAACAAATTTTCTATATTAACAAAATATTAAGGTTAATTTTTTTCATTTCTAATAAATACCAATTCATTTTTATCAATGCCGCAAAAAGCAAATTGAAAATGAAATAAAAAATATAGAAAAACCAACGTTTTATAAAATTGACAATCAGTCGTTTAAGAATTATAGATTTTGAAGCCATTTTTCAACACATTTTTAATTCACTGATTATCAATTTCTTGTTTCGTTAAAAAAAATATAAGGCTTTGAAGAAGGCTAATAATCATTTTATTTATTTAATTTGTCAAAATTTATCTTGAATATGGTTGAAAATGTAGATGATAAAACTGCTTCGAAAAACGAGCACAGTGCCATGAATGCCATCACGATTGACTGTGTAATTTTTGGTTTCGATAAAGGCAGTCTCGAAGTACTTTTGGTACAACACGGAGAAGGGATCAGCAAAGGAAAATGGGGTCTTCCTGGAGGATGGATTTATAAAAAAGAAAGTACAGATGCAGCGGCTCATCGTTTATTGAATGAACTTACTGGTCTTGATAATATTTATCTAGAACAATTGAAAGCGTTTGGAGATCCGGATCGTTTTCCGTTGCGACGCGTTATTACCATTGGATATTATGCTTTAGTAAAAAGAGAAGATTACAATATCAAAGCAGGTTTTACAGCTTCAGATGCTAAATGGTACAAAATTGACAACATTCCGAATTTGATTTACGATCACAATGAGATTTTAGATTATAGCTTAAAACATCTTAGAAACAGAGTGCGTCAAACTCCAATCGGATTTAATCTGCTTCCTGAAAAATTCACGCTATTACAACTGATGCGGTTGTATGAAGAAATCTTAGGAATTGAAATGGACAAACCCAATTTTAGAAGAAAAATTCTTCATATGAAACTTTTGGTCGCTTTGGACGAAAAACAACAAGATGTTTCGCATCGAGCTGCGCAATTGTATAAGTTTGATCCTGAAATCTATGAAAAATTAACTGAAAAAGGTTTCAATTTTGAATTCTGATTTTTTTCATTTATAATAAATCAAAAGCCTTTTTATACTTCAAAATACTATAATAAATTGACAAAAATAACTACTAATACTAAACCAGCTGTTGACGGAATCACAATTGACTGTGTTTTCTTCGGATTTAATAAGGAGAGTCTCGAAGTTCTTCTGGTTCAGCACGCTCAAGGCGAAAGTAAAGGAAAATGGGGACTTCTTGGAGGATGGCTACAACTCGAAGAAAGCGCCGATGATGCTGCACAACGAATTTTATACGAACTTACTGGACTTGAAGATATTTATCTCGAACAATTAAAAGCTTTCACAAATCCGAAACGTGTTCTCGAAAGACGCGTTGTTACCATTGGTTATTATACTTTGGTCAACAGAGAAGATTACAATATTAAGGCCAGTTTGAAAGTCTTTGAAGCCAAATGGTATAAAATAAATGAAATTCCAGATTTAATTTTTGACCATAATGAAATTCTGGATTTCAGTTTATTACAATTGCGAAACAGAGTTCGTCAGGCGCCAATTGGTTTTAATCTTTTACCCGAAAAATTCACTTTATTGCAATTGATGCATTTGTATGAAGAAATTTTAGGAATCGAGTTGGACAAATCAAATTTCAGGCGAAAAATTCTTCATATGAAACTCCTCACAGCATTAGATGAAAAGCAAAAAGATGTTTCGCACAGAGCAGCAAAACTTTACAAATTTGACGCCGAAATGTACAAGAAATTAACAGAAAAAGGATTCAATTTTGAATTTTAGACTTGATTTTAATTCATTCCCATCAACTATCGTAGATCAACATTCCAGAATCCAAAACTTTGCGCTATCTTTGCGCCTTAATAACATGCTTTAAAGCAATTGCTTTAGTCTGTTTTTACACCCAAAAATACTTAAAACTCGTTTTAGAGAACTGATATATACAAATGAAGAAGATACGTAATTTTTGCATTATTGCACACATTGACCACGGTAAAAGTACATTGGCAGACCGATTACTAGCCGCAACGCAAACTGTGACAGCCCGTGAAGAAAAAGCACAATTGCTTGACAACATGGATCTGGAGCGTGAACGTGGAATTACCATTAAGAGTCATGCCATTCAGATGGAATACAAATACAAAGGCGAAGAATATATCTTAAACTTAATTGATACTCCTGGACACGTTGACTTTTCATACGAGGTTTCACGATCTATTGCTGCCTGCGAAGGAGCTCTTTTGATTGTTGATGCTGCACAAAGTATTCAAGCACAAACGATTTCAAATTTATATTTAGCTCTTGAAAACGACTTAGAAATCATTCCGGTTTTAAACAAAGTCGATTTGCCAAGTGCTAACCCAGAAGAAGTTAGTGATGACATCATTGATTTACTTGGTTGTAAACTAGAAGATATTATTCACGCATCTGGAAAAACAGGTTTTGGTGTAGAGAACATTCTTGCTGCTATTATCGAAAAAATTCCAGCTCCAAAAGGAAATCCAGAAGAGCCATTACAAGCTTTGATTTTTGACTCAGTTTACAATCCATTCCGTGGAATTGAAGTAATCTTTAGAGTTGTAAACGGTGAAATCAAAAAAGGCCAGAAAATTAAATTTATGGCTACAGACAATGAATATTTTGCTGACGAAATTGGAACTTTAAAACTAAATCAAGTTCCTAAAACTGTAGTTTCTGCAGGAGACGTTGGTTATTTGATTTCTGGAATTAAAGAAGCACGCGAGGTAAAAGTAGGTGATACGATTACAGATGCAAAAGTGCCAACAACCAATATGATTACTGGTTTTGAGGATGTAAAACCAATGGTATTCGCCGGAATTTATCCAGTTGACACAGAAGATTACGAAGATTTACGTTCTTCTATGGAAAAATTACAGCTGAATGACGCTTCATTAGTCTTTACTCCTGAAAGTTCTGCAGCATTAGGATTTGGTTTCCGTTGTGGATTCTTAGGAATGCTTCACATGGAAATTATCCAGGAACGTTTAGAGCGTGAGTTCGATATGACGGTAATTACAACAGTTCCTAACGTTTCGTATTTGGCTTACACAAAGAAACATCCTGAAACTCCGTTAATTGTAAACAACCCTTCTGACTTACCAGAGCCTTCAAAATTAGACAGAGTTGAAGAGCCATTTATTAAAGCTACCATTATTACAAAAGCTGATTTCGTTGGAAACGTAATGAGTTTATGCATCGAAAAACGTGGTTTAATTACCAACCAAACATACTTGACAACAGAAAGAGTTGAATTGAATTTTGATATGCCTTTGGCAGAAATTGTATTTGATTTTTACGATCGTTTAAAAACAGTTTCTAAAGGTTATGCTTCTTTTGATTATTCGCCAATAGGAATGAGAACTTCAAAATTGGTTAAACTGGACGTTCTTCTAAATGCACAAACTGTTGATGCACTTTCTGCATTGATTCACGAAGACAACGCTTATAACATCGGTAAAAAAATGACCGAGAAATTACGTGAGTTAATTCCAAGACAGCAATTTGATATTCCGATTCAGGCTGCAATTGGAGCTAAAATCATTGCTCGTGAAACGATTAAAGCACTTCGTAAAGACGTTACCGCAAAATGTTACGGAGGAGATATTTCGCGTAAGCGTAAATTGCTGGAAAAACAGAAAAAAGGTAAAAAACGTATGCGTCAAGTAGGAAACGTTGAGATTCCGCAAGAAGCATTTATGGCTGTTTTGAAACTGAATGACTAATTCTTTTTTAAGAAAAGAGAGGACAGAAAATAGAATATAGACTGACCCGATAACTTTCGTTATCGGGTTTTTTATTGATTTATACTTAAAAATTAAAAAGATAAAACTTACAAAATTATCAAAATATTAACTTGATTAACTCAATTTTAACGCGATAAATCAAATATTTGGCTTCTTTTATTAGAGAAAACTAATTTTAATCTTACAAACAATTAAATATGTAAGATTATGAAAACCAAATTATCAGTTATTTTAGCCCTATTTACTTTTTGTTTTGCAAACGCTCAGGAATATCAGGCAGAAGCTGAAATGAATTCTGCAAAAGGCGTTACTTTTTCGCAAGGAGATATGTTTCTTGAAGGTTCTATAAAAATAAGTACGGGCGGTGAAGAAGATTATTACGGGTTTAGTCCAAAATTTGGCTATTTTTTAAATGATAAATTTGCTGTCGGAGCAAAATTAGATTATGCTAGTATTAAACAAGAAACACCGTATGAAAAAACAAATGTATTTGGCGTAGGTGCTTTTGCTCGTTACTATTTCTTAGAACTAGATAAAAAGCGTTTCAAAGCATACGCTGAAGCTGGTTTAGGATTTGGAAGAAACAAATACGAAAGTGATGTTTTGGACGATACTACAAATAGCATAACAGCAGATATTAATGTTGGTTTAAATTACTTTATTACCAAAAATGTCGCTGTTACTTTTGTGTTAGCCAATATGCTTTCTTACAACAGCGTTTCTCCAGAAAACGGTCCGTCATCAGATACTTTTCAGTTGAATATCAATTTATTTGAAAACATCTTCGATCAACCACAATTCGGATTGTTGTACAGATTCTAATTCGTTTATTCAATCTATAAAACAAAAGCTGTCTCAATTTGGGACAGCTTTTTTTATTTCTCATCATTTTTTCATTTGTATCTTTGACTCGTTTTCAATTAAAAAACTTAGAACCTCAGCAACTCAGAATCTTAGAATCTTAAAAAAAATGCTCGACGAAACCCCAAAACGATTTGACCGAATTGTAGCTATTCTTATTCAATTGCAATCTAAAAAAATTGTAAAAGCACAAGAATTAGCCGATCGTTTTGAGTGTAGTTTGAGAACGATTTACAGAGATATTCGAACTTTGGAAGCTTCTGGAGTTCCTATTTATAGTGAAGCTGGAGTGGGTTATGCTTTAATGGACGGATATAGACTTCCGCCAGTTATGTTTACACGCGAAGAAGTGAGCAGCTTTATTGCGGCCGAAAAACTGATGCAAAAATTTACCGATCCTTCTTTGGGAACACATTATGCTTCGGCGATGTACAAACTGAAATCGGTTTTAAGAAGCAACGATAAAGATTATTTGTCAAACATCGAATCAAGAATTGTAATGCAAGATGCAGAACCGATGTTTAATGATAATTCGCCCAATACGCTCGCCGTTTTGTTTGAAAGTATTGCTGAGAAAAAACAGATTTTACTTTCGTATAAAACTTTCGGAAAAGACGAATTAACAGAACGAAATCTGGAACCTGTTGGTATTTTTCATGATAATAACAATTGGTATTTTCTTGGATATTGTCATTTAAGAAAAGACTACAGACAGTTTAGAGCAGACCGAATTCAAAACCTGAAAAAAACAGAGTTAGATTTTACAATCGAACATGAAGCTTTAGAAACTTATTTAAACAAAACAGAAAATTGTCCGACAACAAAAGTTAGGATTTTAGTCGAAAAGAAAATCGCAAGATATCTTACATCTGAAAGAAAGTATCATGGTTTTGTAGCAGAAAAAGAAGTTGATGATAAAATCGAGATGACTTTTATGTGTCGTAGCATGGAAGACGGTTTTCCGCGATGGTTTTTAATGTTTGGTGATTATGCAACAATCCTGGAACCAGAAAGTTTAAAAAAAAGAATTTTAGAATTACTCGAAATCAACAGACAAAGACTTATATAAAAAAACTCTCAAAGAGAATTTTCTTCTTTGAGAGTTTTTTTATTGGCATTTCAGAGAATTATCTTTCCCAGAAAAACGGTGGCTCAATATTTAAAGCTCTTAAATACACATAAGCTTGCCCACGGTGATGCACTTCATTATCAATAAAATATAAAATATTATGAATGATTGGAAATTCATACTGACCAAACAAATTAAAAGTTTCGTTGAAATCTTCAACAGATAATTGCTCCCAATATTTATTGATTTCTTCTGTAGCTTCATCCCATTTTTCAAGATATTGCGCTTTGAAAATCAGTTTTTCTGTTCCTTCAGTATACGGCTGAGCATCTCTGTTTACAATTCCTTTCATGGCTGGACCTCCAATTGCTAGAAGTTCGTCAACTAATTTGGCAAAAGTTCGCATTCCTCCTATCGAAAATTCGAAGAAATCTTTTTCAGGAAACACTTCAATTACACGACGTGTTAAGGCGCGGTGACCTTGCCAATGTTTCAATAAATCTTCTGAACTGATTACTTGTGCTTCTAATGTTTTCATGATTTTAAGGTTTTAAATTTCTATACTTCAAAAGTAGAATGGGCCGGTGACAACAGTTTGTCAGTAGGAAAAATAATTTTACAATTACTGCTAAAATTTCTCATTTTAACAAAATTTAATTTATTCTGAATTTTTGGTCAAATCACATTAAATAAATCATAAAATACTGATAATCAAAAAATTAAAATAAAATAATTCGTACCTTTAAGATAATGGACTAATAAAACATGAATTATGAGAGCTGCTCTATTTCTACTTTTATTATTGTATTCGACCTTATCTTCATCACAAGGAATTGTAGTCGACACTACAACTATGAGCATACCTGAACTGGTACGAACGGAATTGATGCAAAATGGCTGTTCAAACGAAAGTAATTTCAAATTCTCTTCACATCAGGGTATCGGTAAATTCACCAACACCAATCCAAACTTCCCTATTTCAAGCGGAATCATTATACGAAACGGAATCGCCAAATACACAGAAGGTCCGTACAACGGAAATAATGAAAGCAGCAAATTAAACAATTCAACAGACAGTGATCTACAGGTAATCAGTGATAACAACGGACAAACTGTACCGGTTACAGATGTCAGTTTTCTTCAATTTGATTTTACTCCTTTATCCAGTAATTTCAGTTTTGATTTTCTTTTTGCTTCAAATGAATATGGAGAATTTCAATGCGGATTCAGTGATGTTTTTGCCTTTATATTGACGGATCTGACGACGGGAACTTCTACAAATCTTGCGGTAGTTCCGGGAACAACTACGCCTGTTTCTGTCAAAAACATTAGAGACCAACAATATAATTCGTCCTGTTTATCTGCTAATGCTAATTTGTTTGATCGTTACAATGTTAACGATCCTACTCAATCGCCAATTAACATGAGAGGCGAAACCAAAGTTTTGACTGCGGCTTCAACGGTAATTCCGAACAGAACTTATCGAATTAAACTCGCTATCGGTGATTACAATGACAGTAATTATGACTCGGCAGTTTTTATAAAAGGAGGTAGTTTTATGACTACGATGAATTTAGGTCCAGACAGAACAATTTGTGAGGGCGAAAAAATCACTCTTAAATCTGATATTGTGGGTAATTTCAGTTATGTGTGGACATTAAATGGAACAATAATTCCAGATGAAACCAGTAATTCTCTAACCGTTGATAAACCTGGAACTTATGGCGTTACAGCAACACTTTCTGGTTGCGTTATTAAAGATGAAGTAGTTATTGACCAGCTAATTATTAAACCTCCTCAAAACTTGACGGCTTGTTACAACACCAATGGTACTTATCAATATGATTTAACGGTTAATAACTTAGCTTCATTAGGAATTGATCCTGCAAAATATGCTATTTATTATTTTGATTCTTTAGCTTCAGCTAATGCAAATGCTCCGTTTATACCCGAAAATCAATTAAAATCGTACGCAAGTTCTGGTAATCAAACCATATACATAAAAGCAGTTCCGATTTATGATAAAACTTTCTTTTGTAACAATATCGCTTCATTCAATTTATTGGTAACTCAACCTATCAACGTTGTAAAGCCACCAGATTTAAGTGGTTGCGATGACTTAGCTAAAAATGTTACTTTCGATTTAACGGCTCAGGAAACCACCATTTTGAACGGATTAAATTCTGCTGAATATAGAATCAGTTATTACAATAGTGAAACTGATGCTAACAATAACACAAACAAGATTTCAGATCCAAAAGCATTCAGAACATCTTTATTACAATCACCAAAAGCAATTTGGGTTCGAATTGAAAATATTTCGAGCGCGTCTTGTTATGCCACAGTTAGTTTCAATATTATTATCAATCCACTTCCAGTTGTAGATCAAATTCCGAATGTGGTTGCCTGTAATAGTTATACGTTGCCACCGATTCAAAATGGGGAATACAATACAGCGCCAAACGGAACAGGAACTAAACTAAATCCTGGAGATGTTATTACCAAAAGTGGTCTATATTATATTTACAAAGGTCCCAATACAAACAATTGTACCAATGAAAGTACTTTTAATGTAATCCTGATTTATGAAATTGGTTTTAAAAAAGAAGCCTGCGGTCAGTATGTTGTCCCGCGAGTACCTGCTGGCGGTTTTTTCACACAATCAGGAGGACAAGGAGATTCAATACCACAGGGAACTGTATTTACAACTAGCCAAACCATTTATTATTATGTCGTAATCGATGGAGCAGTCTGTCGTGACATCGCCGTACCTTTTACTGTTTATCCTTTGCCTCTGGTAGATAAACCTGATAATGTTGTGACTTGCGATTCTTATACGCTACCTCCTTTGACAAACGGTAATTATTTTACTTTGTCTGGAGGTCTAGGAAAAGCACTCAAAGCTGGAGACAAAATAACTTCGAGCCAGACCGTTTTTGTTTTTGCAAATGATGGAAGATGTACAAATGAAAATTCTTTTAAAATCGACATCATTAATTCACCCATTTTTGTTCCGATTACGAGATGTGGAAGTTTTACTTTACCTCCAATTGCCGTTGGTGGTTATTATGAAAATGCTGGTGGTCAGGGTAAAAATATCCCTGCTGGAACTGTTATTACCAATTCGCAAACCGTATATTATTATGCTGCTACTACCACTTCGCCCAATTGCACCGAAAATCTTAAATATGTCATTACCATAGATCCACTTCCATTAGTAGATACACCAGCCAATAGGTTAGAATGCAATCGTTATGTTTTACCGCCATTAACAAATGGTAACTATTTTACACAAAGCAAAGGAAAAGGAAAACAATTAAAAGCAGGAGATATTATTACTTCAACGCAAGTTATTTACATTTATTCGGTAGGGCCGAAATGTACAAATGAACATAGTTTTACTGTCGAAATCAGACCTCTTCCTCCCGTTGACAGTTTTACCGATGTAGTAACCTGCAACGATTTTAAACTTCCGAAATTAAGAAATGGTAAGTACTACACTGCTACTGGAGGCTCAAAGGGTTTAGGAACTCAACTTGCCGAAGGAACCATCATTAACACAACCCAAACTATTTATATTTATAACGAATGGGCAGATTTTACTTCATGCAGCAACGAAACCTTTTTCAAAGTCAATTACAACGGAATTGATGTTGGTAATTTTAGCAATATAAACGTTTGTGACAGTTATACTTTGCCCCCATTAAAATTGGGAAATTATTATACTCAACCTGGAGGAAAAGGTGCAATCATTCCGGCTGGAACTGTTATAACCAATTCGCAGACCCTATATGTTTACGCTATAGTTGGTACACGTTTAACTTGTGTTAGCGAAAAGAGTTTCTCGATTACAATTTCCAAAACTCCAATATTGGTCAGTACTCCTGATGTTGCTATTTGCGGAAGCTACACTTTACCCACTCTAACTGTCGGAAATTATTACAGCGAACCTAACGCAACTGGGACTCAATATTCGGCAGGGCAAAAAATAACTTCCAGCCAAAAAATGTACATTTATGCGGCAGCAACTGCAAATTCAAGTTGTTTTGTTCAGGATGATTTTAATATCACTATTTATCCTCTTAAGAATTTTTCAGTACCAAACGGAATTATTTGTGTCGATTACCAAACAGGTGCTTTACGGCATTCTGCACAATTAAATTCTGGAATAAATTCACCAGATTATACAGTCGAGTGGTATTTAGAAGGCAATAAAATAGGCACAGGTCCAACTTACACCGCAACTAAAGAGGGAATTTATACCGTTGTACCAGTCAAAAACATACCCGATGTTGGTAATGATTGTGGTTACAATCCGACCACTGTTACAGTCGGAAAATCCAGTCAGGCAGTTGCAACAGTTTCGGTTTCCGATGCTTTTAAAGACAATATCGATATCATCGTAAATCTCACAAATGGTTTTGGAACTTACGAATACCAGCTGGATGATGGCGATTTTCAAACAAACAATATATTTCAGGATGTAGAATCTGGAGAACATGCTATTACGATAAGAGATATAAAAGCCAATTGCGACAATCTTATTCTTTTTGCCAAAGTGCTCAAATACCCCAAATTTTTCACACCAAACGGTGATGGTTACAACGACACTTGGAACATTCCAGATCTCGCAGATCAGCCAGATGTCGTAATTACTATTTTCGACCGATATGGCAAACTCATAAAAATGATTAAACCTTCTGGCGCCGGTTGGGACGGTAATTTTGATGGTACTGCACTTCCTTCTTCAGATTATTGGTTTCGAGCAACCTATACCCAAAATGGCGTAATTGAAGAATTTAAAGCGCATTTTACTTTAAAGCGCTAATCCTTAAAAATACAATTTAAGACACATTGTAATGCTTCTCTAAAAAATAAAAACGTCAGAAAAAGAACTCAGAACCTTAGCGTCTCAGAATCTTAGCAACTTTAAAAAAAACCTTTGTACCTTTGCACCTTAATAACTTTGGAACTTAACAGAAATGATTGAAGATAAAAATCAGCAGAGAACTAGTATTGCTCAATTGGGCGAATTTGGATTAATTGACCATTTGACCAAAAATTTTGACGTTACTCAGGAATCGACTTTAAAAAGTATCGGCGATGACGCAGCTGTTCTTGATTTTAAGGAGAAAAAAGTAGTAGTTTCTACTGATTTATTAATTGAAGGTGTTCATTTTGATTTGGCTTACATGCCTTTGAAACATTTAGGTTATAAAGCCGTTGTGGTAAATGTTTCTGACATTTGCGCCATGAACGCAAAACCAACTCAAATTACAGTTTCGGTAGCGGTTTCAAATCGTTTTCCGCTTGAAGCTTTAGAAGAATTATTTGCGGGAATTACTCATGCTGCAAAAGAATATAAAGTTGATGTTATTGGAGGAGACACAACCTCATCTCAAAAAGGTTTGATTATCAGCATTACTGCAATTGGAGAAGCTGATGAAAATGAATTGGTTTACAGAAACGGAGCCAAACAAACCGATTTACTTGTTGTAACCGGAGATCTTGGTGCTGCTTATATGGGATTACAGGTTTTAGAACGCGAAAAGCAAGTTTTTCAGGTAAATCCAAACAATCAACCCGATTTAGATCCTTACACGTATTTGGTAGAACGCCAATTAAAGCCAGAAGCGCGAAAAGATGTTCGTACACTTTTGCATGCCCTTGAAATAAAACCAACTGCCATGATTGATATTTCAGACGGATTATCATCTGAGATTATGCACATCTGTAAACAATCTAAAGTAGGCTGTAATCTGTATGAAGATAAATTGCCTTTAGACCCTCAGTTTATTTCGACTTGCGAAGAATTTAATATTGACAGCACAACAGTTGCCATAAACGGCGGCGAAGATTATGAACTTTTATTTACAATTGACATCAATGATTTCGATAAGATAAAAGGAAATCCAAATTTCTCTGTAATTGGTCATATGGCAGAAGAAAATGAAGGAATACATCTTGTAACCCGTGCCAACACAAAAATTGCATTAAAAGCCCGCGGATGGGATGCTTTGACAGAGTAGTTTTCAGCCGCAGTTTCAGTTTACAGTACCTAACAGAATTTTTAAATCTGTTAGGTATTTTTTTTATTCAATCTAAAATCTGAAATCTATATTCTAAAATCTAAAATCTTTAGAAAAGTCCTTTACTTTTGGCTTCTCTAATCAAATCATCATCAGAACCACTTCTGATTTTCAGTAACTCTTTCAGATGTTTTTTTCTTTTTTCGATGGCATTCAGAGAAATCGGAACATTCTGCAGCATTTCATGAACAGCTGTTCCTTTTGATAAATGAATTAATATCTGCTTATCGTACTGATCAATTTCGATAGCATTATGAGTAGTCTGATTTAGCATTTTTACTACAGACTGACTGTAATATTTTTCATTTTTCATCACCTTATCAAAAGCCAAAAGCAATTCGTCAAAAGTAAGATCATTTTTAATGATAAGTCCGTTGGGCTGAATAGTTCTAATAATGGTTTTAATTTTTAGAAGTTCAGTATACATCGTCAGCAAAATAATCTTGCAAGAAGGCATTTTGGTCAACAGCAATTTCGCCAGATCTTCGCCAGAATAAAGTTCTTTTTCTTCATAAGGAGGCATACTGATATCCAAAAAAGCAATATCAAACACTGTCTTGTTGCTGCTTTCAATTATATCATAAGCAGATTTACAATCATTCGCCTGCGAAATTAAAAACTCGTATTGTTTTGGATTATAACGAGTTATTGCATTTTTATACCCTTCAATAATAAATGGATGATCATCTACTATTAAAATATTCTTTTTAACTAATTGCGGAACCGGAGCTGTTAAATCAAATGTCATTATGTTGCAGGTTATTATTTGGATCTATTGGGATATTTATAATAAGGATCGTTCCTTCTCCTTTGGCAGATTTTATAGTAACTGTACCCTTACATTCTGTCGCTCTATATTCGATATTGTGCAGACCAATTCCGTTCTTGGTTCTGTTGGTATTAAACCCAACTCCGTCATCTTCGATCGTTAAGATCAAACTATCGCTGACATTCTTAAACTCTACTTTAATAATATCTGCATTAGCATACTTATTACAATTCTGAAGTCCTTCCTGAATAATTCGATACAAATTGATTTTAACAATATTACTAATTAATTCCCATTTAACATCAGAATCAAAAGAGGTAATCAACTTAGAACTATATGTATTTCTCTGATCTTCAAATAATTTATTCAGAATAGCAACAAAATTATTAATTAATTCCGATTTTTCTCTGTTTAAATCGTGAGAAATTTCACGGATATCCTGTTCAATATTCTTAAGTTCTGCAAGATATTTTTTTCTTTTAGACGCTGCTTCAGCTTCATCAATCTTGTCCAAACTATCTAAACTAATACGAATACCAAACATACGCCCGAGAACTCCGTCATGTAATTCCTGTGCCACTTTTTTCTTTTCTTTAATTCGGGTAAGCTCGATTTCATTTTGTTGTGAAATCATCAAATTGTAAATATTTTCATTTGCAATCTGCTGTTCCTGTTTAAAAAGTAACTCTCTGTTTCTAGCCTGCTGTGTTTTGTAAACATAAAAAAACAATCCGAGCAATGTACAAATACTAAAAACATAAATCAAGGTTTTGTTTTTTTCCTGAAGATTGGAATTCTGATCTTTTATTTCGTTGGTTTCATATTCAATACGGGAAAACTTTTCTCCCATTTTACGTTCTGCTTTAAGCATTTGATCGTTCAGTTCAATATATTGTTTTGAATAAACAGATGAATTTCCAGGATCCACAAGAGCAATTTGCTTAAGTACTTCGAGTGTATTACTAATCTGATTTGATTTTTGGGATAATTCCAGTGCCTGTTTAGAATATTGAATAGCTTTAAAAGTATCTTTTTTAAAAGCATAATATTCTGAAAGATGTATTTTACTTAAAACTACTCCCGATCCAAGGCCGAGACTATCTCTTATTTTTAATGCTTCTTCAAATTGTCCTGATAGATCTTGCGGTTCTCTTAATTGAAATCTGGAATACGCTAAATTATCTAAAATTATAGCATACAAAAGTGTATTCTGTTTATATAAGTTTTGTTCACTTAAGGCTTTTTTAAAATATAATTTTGCAGTCCCATATTTTTTTTTCTTTAAATTCACAAAGCCAATATTGTTTAAAGAAGTGGCTTTTAATTGATATTCGGACGGAATTGATTTATCATCAAGAGTACTTAAAGCTTCATTATGAAAGTCTATCGCTTTTTCAAATTCTTCCCGTTCATTATATAACAATCCTAATAAATTATAACAGTCGTAAAGCAGATCATTAACATTTTTTTCCTGTTTTAAAATTCGAAGTGCCTTAAAAACACTAGTTTCACTTTCAAAATAATCACGACCATTAAATTGAAGATTTGCCTTATTCAAAAAAGTCTTTGCCAGATTATGTCTGTCATTTAGATTTAGGTAAACTTTTTCTGCTTTAAAATAATTCAGGAAAGCACTATCCGAAACCGATTGTGAGACATAATAATCTCCGAGATAACTATAGGCCTTAGCCATATTAACAGAATCTCTCGAGTTTATTGATTTCTCTAAAATCAGTTTTGTAGTTTGAAGATATTCTTTGAGGTAATCCAGATTGTAATATCGATTAGCTACTTTAAATAAATTTACTTTATTTAGTGAATCGTTTTTCTGATTTACAATGATATCAAATGCTTTCGTATTATATTTCTTTTTACTTGTACGAGTTAAATTGGCATCGCTAGCCATAGATAAATAAATATCAAGACTATCTTTCTGTTGCTCTGAACTTTTAAGATCTTTATTTTTATCAACACAGCCAATAAAAACAAAACAAAAAAGAAATAATATTATAAAAGTATTTTTCAATATCGTCTAAGAGTTTTACCAAAAATAATAAAACTATAGACACAAAAAAAAAGCTGCCCAAAATGGGCAGCTTTTTTATTTATATCTGATTTTTCTTAGTCAATTTTTACAGACATTCTTTTTGATTGACTGTCTGAATCAAAACTGCTTAAATGACTATTTACGTTAGCATCATTTCCAACTGCAGCAAAATCAACTTTTTTTCTTCCTTGATTTGTAGCACCGCTACCTCCACTACCACTACCCATTACTGGTGGATCAATTTTCGCCATTGAAGCTGATAATTTAGAAGATACTTCCGGGTTTGCAAAAGAAGTTGCTACCATTACTAAAGAAAATAGTCCGATTGTTAAAGCTGTTTTTTTCATGACCTGAGGTTTTAAATGTTCGTTTAATTTTTTTTGGAAAATGATCGCTGTTTGCTGGCGAATCATGGTGTAAAACTAATACGGAGGTCGAAAAAAATTTATACGAAAAATTGAGTTTATGGTAGATCATACCCAATTGATAGTCAATGGGTAGCAAATCCATGTAAACGTCTGGTTTTTAGATTTCTAAGTAATTTCCTGCAGCAAAATCGGAAATTATCAGATCTACATTAGCTTTGTAGGTTTTAGAGAAAGGGATTTTCTTGGAAGAGTTTTTTATGTAACAGATTGAGTTTCCGCTATGAATTCGGGAAATGTAATTTCGATTGATTACGTAACTGTTATGAATCCGGATAAAAGGATACGTTAAAACACTCTCAAAATGCTTTAACGTTTTAAATGCCGTAATCATTTCACCAGTATTCAAATAAATATCTGTCGAATTATTATCGGCCTGAAAATAACAAATGTCATCTGCATTCAAATACCGGTAATCACCGTATGATTTTATGCAAATGGTTAATGGTTTTTCGATATTCTGAGGAATTGTGACGTTATTTACATTATCAATAACAATAGAAGTCTGCTCTTCTTTAAACGGAGCTGATTTTGTATCTAAATTGGCTTTTTTAAGCTTCAAAACCGTTTTTAGAAGATCAACATTCGACAACGGTTTTAAAATATAATCAAAGACGCCGTATTGAATGGCATCAAAAGCTTTGTCTTTTTTATGAGTAGTAATAATAATTTTAGGAATCTCTTGAAAAAAGCGGTGAAGTTCACTAATAAATAAAAGAGATAATTGACTCGCATTGTTTTTAGGATCAATTTCCAGAAAAACTAAAGCCGGTTTATGCTCTAAAACCAAATTCAAACCCTCTTGAAAATTTGATGCAGAAGCCGTAAAAGATAATTCTGAAAAACCTGAAGCGGTTGTTTTGGTCTTCAAAATACTTTCAGCATCATCATCAATAATAATATACGAGTACTTTTTCAAATTTTGGTTTTGTTGCTTTTCTCACTTCACAATCACAATCAAAAAAACAATTCAATAGGATCCTTTGCGAAAGGTTTTGGTTTTGACATTTTTCCGCATTTAAAAATACGGATTTTCAAATTTTAAACATTTCATTGTTAACACATTACACCAAAATGTTGATACAAAATGATGAAATGCAAAAAACATCGATAAAATGCCTGTTTTTAAAAATCAAAAATCCCAAACTCCTTTTACGGAATTTGGGATTTATAATATAGTTTGAAATGATTACATTTTCATTAACCAGTTTTTCATCGAAACTTCGTTTTCTATAATACCTCTCAATTCGGTAATTTTTACACGATCTTGTTTCATTGAATCTCTATGACGAATAGTTACTGTTTCGTCTTCAAGAGTTTGGTGATCTACTGTGATACAGAATGGAGTTCCTAAAGCATCTTGTCTTCTGTAACGACGTCCTACAGCATCTTTCTCATCATAAGCCACGTTGAAATCCCATTTCAAATCTTCAATAATTTTTCTTGAAACTTCTGGTAAACCATCTTTTTTAACTAATGGTAAAACTGCTGCTTTAGTTGGCGCTAAAACTGCTGGTAATTTTAAAACTGTTCTTTCTGAACCGTCTTCTAAAGTTTCTTCTTTTAATGAAGTGGCGAAAACAGCCAAAAACATACGATCTAAACCTACAGAAGTTTCTACTACATAAGGAACATAGTTTTCATTTAATTCAGGATCAAAATATTGTAATTTTCTTCCAGAATATTCTTCGTGTGCTTTTAAATCGAAATCTGTACGAGAGTGAATTCCTTCCAATTCTTTAAATCCGAATGGGAAATTGAATTCGATATCAGCCGCTGCGTTTGCGTAGTGAGCCAATTTCTCATGATCGTGAAAACGGTAATTTTCTTTTCCTAATCCTAAAGATAAGTGCCATTTTAAACGAGTTGTTTTCCAGTGCTCGTACCATCTCATTTCGTCTCCTGGACGAACGAAGAATTGCATTTCCATTTGTTCGAACTCACGCATACGGAAAATGAATTGTCTTGCCACAATCTCGTTTCTGAACGCTTTACCCGTCTGAGCAATTCCGAAAGGAACTTTCATACGACCCGATTTTTGAACATTTAAAAAGTTCACAAAAATACCTTGAGCCGTTTCTGGACGTAAATATAAGTCCATTGCATTTTCTGCAGAAGCACCTAATTTAGTTCCGAACATTAAGTTGAATTGCTTAACGTCTGTCCAGTTTTTAGAACCCGTTTCAGGATCAGCGATTTCAAGCTCTTCAATCAAAGCTTTTACATCTTCTAAATCTCCGTTTCCTAAAGAACGTCCTAAACGCTCTCTAATTTCTTTTTCTCTAGCCAAATATTCAATTACACGAGCGTTTGTTGTAATAAACTCCTGTTCGTTGAATGCATCGCCAAAACGAGCTTTTGCTTTGTCAATTTCTTTTTGTGCTTTTTGGTGAATTTTTTCAGCGAAATCTTCAACCAAAACGTCAGCTCTATATCTCTTTTTAGAATCTTTATTATCAATTAATGGATCATTGAATGCATCAACGTGGCCCGAAGCTTTCCAGGTAGTTGGGTGCATCAATATTGCAGCATCAAGGCCGACGATATTTTCATTCATCTGAACCATTGATTTCCACCAATATTCACGGATATTCTTTTTTAATTCGACACCATTTTGTGCATAATCGTAAACAGCACTCAATCCGTCGTAAACTTCGCTTGACGGAAAAATAAATCCGTACTCTTTTGCGTGCGAAACCACATTCTTAAATATATCTTCTTGTTTTGCCATAGTGATGCAAAAATATAAAAAGTACCTTTAAAAAAAAGAAAAATAATAAAGATTGAAGTATTGATTTTGTTACTTTTGTAAATAAAATCTTCCTTTTTGTGATTAATTATATAATAAATTTGTTTTTCCCTAAAGTCTGTGACGGATGCCGTTCTATTTTACTTCAAAATGAAAATGTTTTCTGTACTGGCTGTCGTCACGAAATGCCTCTCACTCAATATCATTTAGATCCCAAAAATGAAGCTATAAAAAAGTTCTACGGTAAAGTGGATATGCAATTTGCAGCAGCATTTTTATATTTTAATAAAAAGGGAATGGTGCAGGAACTCATTCATAATTTAAAATACAAAGGTCATCAAGAAATTGGAACTGTTTTAGGGAACTGGTGTGTCGAAGATTTAAAAGAAATCCCATTCAAAATTCCATTTGATAATGTCATTCCGGTTCCGCTTCATAAAAAGAAATTTAAGGAACGAGGATATAATCAGATTACCACTTTTGGAAAGGCAATTGCTTCTGGTTTTGAAATTCCTTTTAACGAAAAAATTCTCTTGCGAAAAATATATTCCAAAACCCAATCCAAGAAAAACCTTTTAGGCCGTTCTGAAAATATCGAAAATATTTTTGATGTCGAATTCGATGAAACCGATCACAACAAACATTTCCTGATTGTAGACGATGTACTCACAACCGGAGCAACTATTGAAGCTTGTTCTAGAGCTTTATTAAAAATTCCTGGTGCTAAAGTCAGTGTGCTTTGTATGGCAATGGCGCATTAAATTTTAATTCACAATGATTTTCTTTATCGTTCGTTTTTCTCCATCTGTAACGGTTACCAAATAAACGCCTGACGGTACATTTGGCAATTGAATATCCTGAATAAAATATCCTGAACCTCCAAAAGTATTACTATAGACATATTTTCCTAAAATATCGTGAACATAAACTTTGACTTCTTTTGTAGAATTTCTGTCATATTGAATCGTAAAACTTCCTTTATTTGGATTTGGAAATAAGGCAAAACTAATATTTTCAAAATCGGAATTTTCGAGCGTATATGTTTTGCTGCAAATATTGACTGAAGCTGAATTGATAGTTCCTAAAGCCCCGGTGGTAGTATCACGAACTCCAAAAGTCCATGTTCCTTGAGGATCTTCGTTATTAAAAGCTGCCAATGCACTCGCAGGAACCACAATTTGACTCGTTGTTGTGCTACAGTTTAAACTTGCCCCACTATCATCAAACTGAAGTGCTAATGTAGAATTTGTATTTCCACAGCTTTTATTAAATAAACTTACTACTGTTCCTTTCGGACTTGTAATTTGCATTTCAAGATCTGAGAATCTTTCGTGTGTAACATTCACCGAAACATTGACATCTGAAACTGTTCCTGTTGAAGCCGGCACTGTAACTGTTCTGTTAATATAAGTACTACTGTTACCTGTAGAATACGCTCCTGTAAAATTATAAGTTGAACAAGTTGTTGCTACCGAATATCCTATTGCAAAAGAAGTACTGTTTACTGCATAATAGATATTGTTTGCAGGTTCTATCAAAAGTCTACAATTGGTAGAGGCTTCAATATCTGAAGGCACCAATATAGTTTCTGAACCATCATTTAAAGTATTGGCAGCCAAAGTAACGGGAAATGTCAATCCACCATCTAAAGATAATTTTATATTAACATTTGAAGAACCAGGAAGTGTATTTGTATTATTGACACCCCAAGTAATGGTTTGTGCTGATCCTTTTTCCCATGAAATATCTCCTGTATTTTGTGAGGTTACTACAAAAGGTCCTGCAGAAGCACTAACGGTAACTATCATCGCATCTGCGCCAGTTTGAGATTTTTCTTCAGCAGCATTGTCTCTTCCTGTTAAAGTAAAATTCATTGTTTTGGCTATAGAAGAAACCGATTCCCATTTGGTTGTTAAAGTATTATTTAAAACCGAACTCAGTGCTGGCATATAACGAACTGGAGAATTGGTTGGTGGCAATGACCTAAACATTGGTCCGTTTGGTTTTGTTGCATACGTGATACTATTTGCTCCAGAAGTTGTAGTGGCATTATCATATTGTTCCCAAGTATACGTTATAGGATTTCCTTCTGGATCAGAGCCTGTTCCTTTTAAAACAAAAGCTGTGCTGATTGGAATCGTATAATCGGTTCCTGCATTTATAACAGGAGGATTATTATCTATTGGTGTTGTTACAGGACACGTTTTACCCGCCAGATTATTCTGAATCTGATTTATACTTGCATATGAAAAATAATCATCAGAATTATCCTGAACATCATAATCTGTCACACCCGCATACGCCATTATTGTTGATCCGCTGCCTGGTTCATAACTTGTTCCCAATCCTTCAAGCGCGTACGAAAAAGTATGAGAACCTCCTAATTGGTGTCCCATTTCGTGCGCAACAAAATCAATATCAAAAGTATCTCCCTGTGGTCTTCTATCTGCTGGTGAAGTAAACGCACTTCCTTTTCCATAAGGCACACTCGCCGTTGGATCGACGCAAACACATCCAATACAATGTGCATTACCACCTCCGCCAGAAGCGCCAAACAAATGTCCAATATCATAATTTTCATTACCAATTATACTGGTCAAAGTAGACTGAACTTGCTGACCCCAGGTTCCGCCGTCTTTTGCTCCATCGGCAGCATCAGAATAAGGATCTGTTCTAGAATCTAAATAAATAATGGCATCATTATTTGCTATTAAAACTACTTTTACAGAAAGGTCCCTATCAAAAACTCCATTTACTCTTGTTAATGTAGCATTCATTCCGGCTAATGCTCCTGCTTTTGTTCCGCCAAAATAAGCGGTATATTCTCCTGTACAGGATAAGGCCAAACGAAGTGTCTTAAACTGTTTAGCACTCGATGCCGTTTTTGCAGTAGTTGAAGTTTTATTTTCAGAAATTGTATTAGCCGTTTTACATTCTAAACGCATTTTTGAATCTGCATTATCTGCCGATTTAAAGACTACATATTCTGATTTATTATCGGGATTTTGTTCAATATATTCTGTTGGTTTGGCTGCACGAAAAACCATTGTCTGCATTCCGAGTGGTGCAACACTAAAATGAATTTTAGCACTTTTATCATCTATCCCTCTTCCTGAATAAGCTCTGATTTCGGGATATTTAGCCTGTAGTTCCGGATCAAAATTAGAAGATTCCCAAACCGAAAAACGTTCCAGTGTACCATCTGTATTTGGAATCGTAATTTCTGTTTCGGCTTTTGAAGAAAATTTACTTGTCGTTGAGGCCAATTTAGCGCTTAACAAATCGGCATTTAATTTATAATACAATTTGTTTGAATCCGAACTGTTTGCTTTTCGCGCTAGCGATGATGAAGAAGTTACTTTCTGCCATAAAATGTCATTTTGAGCATTTATGGACAAACTGCAGAAAATAAAAAGTATATAAAGTAATCGTTTTTTCATACTAGTAGGATATAACATCAAAATTACTTCAATTAATTTAGATTGTGCAATATATAAGACAATTAATGTAATTTGATCGACGAGTTGGCTCATTTTCACAAAAAGAAATTACAACTTGACTAAAATTCAATTTAAGCAGTATTAAATTTAAAACAGAATAGTATAAATTTGCAGCATCTTAAATAATTTGTTTTGAAGCTCTTTCATTCTATAAACGATTTTCAGTCAACCAAGAAAACAATCTTAACTCTTGGAACCTTTGACGGTGTGCATATTGGTCACAAAAAAATTCTGGAAAGAATTACACAAAATACTGAAAACGGAAAATACGAAAGCCTCGTTCTTACCTTTTTTCCACATCCAAGAATGGTTCTTCAGGAAAAATCGGAAATAAGATTACTTAATACCATCAATGAAAAAATAGAACTTCTTGAAGCTACTGGAATTGAAAATCTGGTGGTTCATCCGTTCAACGAAAGTTTTTCACGATTGACCGCAGAAGAATTTGTTCACACCATTTTGGTAGATAAATTTCAAATTCATAAAATAATTATAGGACACGATCATCGTTTTGGTCGTAATCGAACAGCTAATATCGATGATTTAATTGCTTTTGGAAAAGAATATGGATTTGAAGTAGAACAAATTTCGGCCGAAGAAATTCAAGATGTTTCGGTAAGTTCAACCAAAATCAGAAAAGCTTTAAATGAAGGCAATATGGCTTTGGCAAATAAATATTTGGGATACGAATATTTCTTAAACGGTACAGTTGTAAAAGGAAAACAACTGGGTAGAACGATTGGTTTTCCTACTGCAAATATTCATATTGAAGAAGATTATAAACTGATTCCAAAAATTGGCGTTTATGTGGTAAAAGCTTTAGTGAATGAAGAAACGGTTTACGGAATGATGAACATTGGTTTTAATCCGACTGTTAATGGAGAAAAACAAACTATAGAAGTTCATCTTTTTAATTTTGACAAAGATATTTACGAGCAAAATATAAAAGTTTCCTTACTTCATTATATTCGTGAAGAACAAAAATTCGGTTCAGTAGATGCGTTGAAAGCTCAGCTTCATCAAGATCAGACCGAATCTTTGGCCTTTGTAAACCTTCTTTAGAAAAAATAAGCTGTATAGTTTTTATTATTTTTAAATCATTGTAGTTATTTTTTTAGTAAATTTAGAGTACTGTTTTTCAAACATTTACTATTAACTTCTTTAAAAGTAACCACTATGAAACTACCTAAAGAAATTACCAATGGTTTTTTGATTTTTCTCGGAATTGGCATTTATTTTTTATTAATGAATGTTTTGGGTTTAGCAGATTTGTTTTACTTAAGAACACTTAATGTATTCTTTATATTTTATGGTGTCAATAGGACAATGCAAATGAACCTTCATGAGGGAGAAACCAATTTTGTATCTAACGCTGTTTCTGCAATGACAACTTCTGTTGTTGGAGTATCTATGAGCGTATTTGGATTATTAGTCTATAGTTATGCTCGAGGCGGAGACGCTTATGTAAAAACTTTATCCGAAACATTTATGTTTGGAGGCAATCCATCTGTACCAACTTACTGTATTTGTTTATTGTTTGAAGGAATTGCTTCATCAGTAATTGTTACGTTAATGATGATGTTGTATTGGAATAATAAATATGCAGCCGATTAATTAGTCAATAAAAACAAATATTTAGACACTCTAAAATCATAGAATTAAGAAATTTTATGATTTTAGAGTGTTTCTTTTTTGAAAAAGATTCACAAATCTTCATTTCGAAACACGTACGGCAGGTGTTATCATAATTTACTTACTTTTAATGTTCCAAAAAACAATTTATCCATGAGCATTAAAAAACACAACTGGACAAAAGACGAAATAATTGCCATCTACAATAAACCTTTGATGGATTTACTTTATGAAGCTGCTACAATTCACAGAGAACAGCATGACCCAAATGTAGTTCAGGTTTCTACTTTACTTTCTATAAAAACAGGCGGATGCCCTGAAGATTGTGGCTACTGTCCTCAGGCGGCAAGATACAATACTGGCGTTGAGGGAAATGATTTGATGACTGTAAGTCAAGTAAAAGCTCAGGCTTTAAGAGCAAAATCTAACGGATCTTCTCGTGTATGCATGGGTGCAGCCTGGCGAAATGTAAAAGATGGAGAAGAATTTGATCAAGTCTTAGAAATGGTTAGAACTATAAATAAGCTAGACATGGAAGTTTGCTGCACTCTAGGAATGTTGACTGAGAACCAGGCAAAACGTTTGGCAGAAGCAGGTTTGTATGCCTACAATCACAATTTGGATACTTCTGAAGAATATTATAAAGATGTTATTTCGACCAGAGGTTTCGAAGATCGTTTGCAAACTATAGAAAATGTCCGCAAGACAAATGTAACCGTTTGTAGCGGCGGAATCATCGGAATGGGAGAAAGTGTAGAAGATCGCGCTGGTATGCTTGTGGCACTTTCCACTTTAAATCCACAACCAGAATCAGTTCCGATTAATGCTTTAGTGGCTGTTGAAGGAACTCCTATGGAAGAAGAAAAACCAGTAGAAATTTGGGAAATGATCCGAATGGTCGCAACCACAAGAATTGTGATGCCCGAAACACAAGTTCGATTGTCTGCCGGAAGAACCAATATGTCACGAGAAGGTCAAGCCATGTGTTTCTTCGCAGGAGCAAATTCTATATTTGCAGGAGACAAATTACTTACAACACCAAACCCGGATGTAAATGACGACATGAAAATGTTTGAAACTTTAGGAATGGTTGCACAAAAGCCTTTTATAAAAATTATGCAACCTAAAACCGTTGAAGCGGCAGATTCTCAATTCAATGATTTAGGAGAAAAACCAAAATGGTCAAGACCAAAACATACAATTGAAAGAAACATTGAAGCTTCGATTAGATCAAAAATTTAGTCTATAGAGCTCATAAATCTCAATAAATATTCTTAAATTGCTTGTAGCACAGAGTTATAAGCAATTTTTTTATTTAGAAAATGAAATTAAAACAGATCGAACGGGTTAAAAAAATCTCTAAAGAAGACTTTATTTCCCAATATGTAAAAAAACAAATTCCAGTTGTTGTTGAAGAGCTGACTGAAGACTGGCCCGCTTATCAAAAATGGAAATTATCCTATATTAATGATATTGCAGGAGACATCACTGTTCCTTTGTACGATGATCGTCCTGTCAACCACGAAGAAGGATTTAACCAAGCTCATTTAGAAATGAAAATGAGCGATTATATTACTCTTTTAGAATCAAAACCTACCAATTACCGTATTTTTCTTTATAATTTAATGAAACAGGTGCCAACCTTAAAAAATGACTTTTTATGGCCGGATATTGGTTTAAAATTGGTTAAGCAATTACCCATGTTATTTTTTGGTGGAGAAAATGCGAGAGTCTTTATGCATTATGATATTGATTACTCTAATATTTTGCATTTTCATTTTCATGGAGAAAAGCAGTGTATGATTTTTGCACCAGATCAGTCCAAATATATGTACAAAGTTCCTCATGCTTTAATCTCGAGAGAAGATATTGATTTTGACAATCCTGATTACGACAAATTTCCCGCTCTAAAAAATGCTGAAGGTTTTGTTACCAATCTAAAACACGGCGAAATGTTGTATATGCCTGAAGGTTATTGGCATTATATGAAATATTTAACTCCAGGATTTTCGATGAGTCTTCGTGCATTTCCAAGAAATATCGTTAATTTATCTAAAGCCGCCTACAATGTTTTTATCATGCGTCATTTTGATATCATGATGCGAAAAATAAAAGGCCAAAAATGGATTGATTATAAAAACGAAAAGGCCATTACCAATACAAATGAAAATTTGAGACGTACGGCATAATTGTAAAAAAGGCGGTTGATTTTTTAAATTTCAACCGCCTTTTTTATTAGTTATAGATTATTTTTCTGGTAACATTTTTACCATTATCCAAAGTTATTTTGACCAAGAGAACTTGTGGTCCAGACCTTAAATTCGTGATGAGCCATTCTTTATTGTCAATTCCTTTTTTGTCATATAATAATTTTCCTGAAACATCATAAACCGAGACTCCTTCCAGATTTTCATTATCTGAAAAAGATTGGACTTTTATATTTTTGTCTTTCACAGAAACAGCAATATTTCTTTCAGAATTTGTAAAGTCCTCATTTCCTAAAGTTCCATTAGGATCGGTGTATCGTAAAACAAATCGTTTTTGAAAAACTCCTATTTCTGTTGTAAAAGTATAACCTCCTGTAGTAAGATTATGTACTTTTTTTGTCATATTATCCTGTAGGTAAATCGTCTGATCGCTCAGGTTTCCATCGGTATGATCTATAGCTATTGTGAACTCACCTTTTAAAGCAGATCTATACCCTAATGGAATGGTATCTGACACTGTAAATGGAAGTGCTCTACCTTGAATGACAAGTTTTCTGTTATTATTTACACTGTAAAAATCTATATCTGGATGCGCATCAAGACTCACGGCATCAAAATTGTTGTCCCAGGAATTTGTTGCTCCTGTTATATATCCTAATAAAAGTTGTTTAAACGCTCCTTCTTTGTTTGATAAGTTTAACCAAACCCTGTGTTTTTCTATGGCAGCTGCAGAACTGGTTCTAAAAAACTGACTGTTTTCTCCCGGTACCCGCATTGCATTGGTAAAAATGACTCTCTGATTTGTTCTTGCTCTTACAAGGAATCCTTGACCACTTGCAATATAACCACTCGGGGTACTTTGGTTTCCTGGATTTGGTGACGGAATTCCAATTGCGACACTTCCCGATAAGTTATAAATCGCATAATCATCATTACTATAATAATAAAAACCATTTCCAGGATTATATGGTTTTGGAAGCGTATTGTGAGTCCAAATATAAATGGTTCCATAAATATTCGCCTGATTATCATTAATAAATCGATCTGCATAAAGGGCTGACGGATACGGATTTCCTACAAGATTGTATTTATCGGCAACAGGAGGTGGTCCTAAAATATCACCATTATTAGGAACTCCAATAAACTGAGAATTATAGACAGAAGGTACATCTAAATCATAAGACTGAGGCGCTCTCACACTGTATCCTCTTCCTGGTTCCATTTCTTCTGCTCCGTTATAGATCGTCACCCACAATGTTACAGGATCTAACTTAAAGTATTTATCCGCTAATGTATTTGGCGTTAAATCATGTAAAGTAAAAACTGGGGTTCTCTTAACAGGAGTTGACCAATGCGTAAAATCGTAACGTCTTACTGGCTTAGTATCTCTTTTATAAATAATATTTCCTGTATTCACCACATTTGCGGTCTGCACTAAACTTGAATTATTTTCGAAAGTCAATGTTCCTCCACTATTCGTAACCGCATTTGTAATCGTCAAGGTATGATTAGAATTTACTGTAACATTTACACCAGAATCTACCGTACAAGAACAACCATTTAAGTCACCCGTTGTTGAATAATTTCCTGAAAACCGAATAGCATCTGTTAATACTGGTTCACTTCCTTTTGACCAGGCTGTTCCATTCCATGTATTGGTAACTGGAGCTAAGATTTCTACATTTACTGTTGGCATTGAAGGACAACCAGAAGGTTCCTGAATTGTAAAATTGTAACTTCCTGGGCTCAAATTTGAAATAGTAAAAGTTGTTCCTGATGATGTATGAGTTTGAGAAACAGTTCCATATTGAGTAATTATAGAATTTGGTGTTGGAAATAAACCGGTTAAAACAATACTTCCGGTTGGAGTTATACAAGTTGGCTGTGTAACTGTTCCAATTACAGGTACAGAAGGCAATGGAGTTACTGTAATTGTTGCAGAGCCTCCAGTAAACCCGCTGCTTCTGACACAAGAATTAGCACCAGTGACCGAAACCAAAGTATATGTTGTTGTACTTGTGACCGGAGTTGTAAATACTGCGAATGGCGTACCGCTTACCACATTATTAACTGTACGGTTAGCTGTTCCGTCGTTGTAAACTATTGTATAATTTCCTGTTCCTGCACTTGCTGTAAAGGTCAGCTGTCCAGCTCCTGTTCCACAGAATGGGCCGTTGGCTGTCAAGCTTCCCTGCGGTAATGGATTTACAGTAATCGTTGCTGAACCGGCTGTAAAACTAGTAGTTCTCGAACAGCTATTGGCACCAGTTACTGAAACCAGCGTATATGTGGTTGTCGTTGTGACTGGTGTAACAGCCGTATTAAATGGTGTACCGCTTACAACATTATTGGCAGTTCGGTTCGCTGTTCCATCATTATATACAACTGTAAATGGTCCTGTTCCTGCACTCGCAGTAAAAATAAGCTGTCCAGCACCTGTTTCACAAAAAGGACCGTTGGCTGTCAAGCTTCCCTGCGGTAATGGATTTACGGTAATCACTGCTGAACCGGCTGTAAAACTAGTAGTTCTCGAACAGCTATTGGCACCAGTTACTGAAACCAGCGTATATGTGGTTGTCGCTGTGACTGGTGTAACAGCCGTATTAAATGGTGTACCGCTTACAACATTATTGACCGTACGATTCGCTGTTCCGTCATTGTAAACAACTGTAAATGGTCCTGTTCCTGCACTTGCTGTAAAAGTCAGCTGGCCGTCACCTGTTGTACAGAATGGACCATTGGCTGTCAAGCTTCCCTGTGGTAATGGATTTACGGTAATTGTAGCTGAACCGACTGTAAAACTAGTAGTTCTCGAACAGGTATTGGTACCAGTTACTGAAACCAGCGTATATGTGGTTGTCGCTGTGACTGGTGTAACAGCCGTACTAAATGGTATACCGCTTACAACATTATTGGCAGTTCGGTTCGCTGTTCCATCATTATATACAACTGTAAACGGTCCTGTTCCTGCACTCGCAGTAAAAGTAAGCTGTCCAGCACCTGTTTCACAAAAAGGACCATTGGCTGTCAAGCTTC
>NZ_DASWYK010000041.1:0-9417 GCF_036405015.1 Flavobacterium sp.
CTGGATTATTTGGAAGAATAATATCATTGTAAAAATCTTCTGTGTATAAAGAAGTTGCTTCCAGATATTTACGCTCCATAGCACAATCTATAAAAGCCCACACAAGTGCTGTCGCTCCACTTCCGACCGCACCGCTAGCAGCACCATATACCGCGCCATTTACTGCGCCGGCAATAGTTCCTACTCCAGGTAGCGCAACTGTTCCTCCACTAGCTCCTATAATTGCTCCTCTTGCGGCTCCGACAATAGCTCCAGTAGCAATGGCTCTTCCTATATTTTTACCTTGCTTTGCCATGGCAATCTGTAAAGTCATTATTCTTTGCAGTCTGATTTGTTTGAGATTTATTTAAAATAGTATTTATTTCATTTGCAGTTTTTTCAATTGTATTAAAGATAAAATTAACTTCATTTTTAAAATCAGTCGAAAAATTACTATTATTAAGTAAAGTTTTTTTTGGAGTTTAAAAGTTCAATTATTTGATTATCATAAGAGTTTGCCAAATCCTCGTAGAAACTCAACATGAATTTGTTTTCTTTTTTGTTGTAATGAGGTGCTAGTTTTATTTTTATGGTCTTTTCTTTTGGGGCACTTTTACTGCTGTTTAAGTTTAAAGGTTCTGTTTTAAAATACTTTGTAAATTTTTCTCCATTATTTGAATCGGCAATTATTTTACCAAATATGATAACTTGATTGTCTACAGATTTGCTAAGGGCTGAATAATCAATTGTACTTGTGGTTGTGTCTTTTTCAGACTCATTATTGCTGCATGAAAATGATATTATAATCATTAAAATAATAGTGAGGGCATGTTTCTTCATAATTAGTTATAATTAATAGATTAATTTTTCAAATTTATAGTAGATCAGAAAAAAATATTAGTCGATAATCGGCTATAAAAACCTATTAATGCATAATTGTAAAATAACTCTTATGTTTATATTTGTTTTTAAACATTAATTATGAATAAAGCAGTTGGTCATAAGTTAAAAAAGATACGAACAAATAGAAATATGTCGCAGGAAGAAGTGGCAGATCATTTAAACATTTCTCAATCTGCTTATGCTCGAATGGAAAGGGGAGAAAGTCATTCCTGGGCTGGACATCTTTCAAAAATTTGTAAAATATTTGAAATCACTCCAGAGGAACTTTTTACAAACACTATAAAAACTAAACCTAGCGAAAATATAGAGAATCCAGAAAATGATAGTGCTGTTTTATCTGATAAATTGATTGAACAATATGAAGGAAGAATAAGAGACTTAAAAAAAGTAATAAAAGAATTAAGGCAGAATAAAAGGAACTAAAAAACTAAAAAAGGCTCCACTATAAAGTGAAGCCTTTCTTAATAAGTTTGAATTAAAAAATTACCTTTTATAAAGCAATATTAGCTTAATTCTTTGGTCACAATCTGCATCGTTTCGCGGCTAACTTGTTTTAGTAAAACTTCTTTGTTAGCTTCAACAGTTGCGGCTGCCTCTTCTGTAAAGTGGCGAATTGTATATAAGGTTACGTTTTCGCTGTATTCTACTTTGAATTTTTTAGAAAGAATAGCATTCAATTCTGGGAAATTTCCAAATTTATCTTCCACACAAACAGAGAAACTAATCGCAGAATTCTGAATCAAGTTTACTTTGATTTTAAATTCGTGGAATAATCCGAAAATCTCACTGATGTTTTCTTCCATAATAAAAGAAAAATCAATTGAAGAAAGCGAAATCAAAAGTTGTTCTCTTTTTACGATAAAACATGGATATTGTGGTTCTAAGTCAACACCTTTAGAAACACAAGTTCCTTTTAATAAAGGATTCACGAATGATTTTACGTATAACGGAATCTCTTTTTTCTGTAAAGGTTGTAAAGTTTTTGGGTGAATAACCGTTGCACCGTAAAATGCTAACTCGATTGCTTCACGATATGAAATTTGGTTTAACAAACTTGCATTTTCAAAATAACGTGGATCTGCATTCATAACTCCAGGAACGTCTTTCCAGATGGTTACACTTTCTGCATTTAAGCAATAAGCAAAAATTCCTGCAGTATAATCAGAACCTTCACGACCTAAAGTTGTAGTGAAATTGTTTTCGTCAGCACCTAAGAAACCTTGAGTGATGTTTAATTGTTTTCTTGGAACATTTTTGCTGATGTTTTGCTGAGTGGTTTCCCAATCTACTTCTGCATCTCTGTAGTTTGCATTCGTTTTAATGAAATTACGAACATCAAGCCATTGCGTCTGAATTCCTCTGAAATTCATATAATGACTTAAGATATTAGTCGAAATCAATTCACCAAAACTAACAACCTGATCGTACACGAAGTTGTAATTTGGAGATTTATTATGTGCTAAAAAATATTCAAGTTCAGCAAACTGAGCATTTACAGCTGCAAAAACTTCATTATTTTCATCTTCAAATAAATCCAATAAGATTTGATTGTGATATTTTTTAATTTCCTGTACAGAAGAACTCAATTCTGTCGATTTTTCGAAATAATTCTTTATGACAACTTCAAGAGCATTTGTTGTTTTTCCCATAGCCGAAACTACAAGAATTACGTCTTCGTAACCTACTTTTTGTAAAACGTCATATACGTTTTTAATTCCATCTGCATCTTTTACCGATGCTCCTCCAAATTTAAATACTCTCATTTTTAATTTATAGATTTTAGATTTTTAGATTTCAGATTTGGGCGAAATCTTGTTTTGTTTTTTCTGCCACAGATTAAAATGATTCTCACTGATTTTTTTTATTACATTCACTAATTTATAAAAATTAATTTGTGCAATTTGTGGTTATTAATAACGGTTTTAAAAATCCTTTTAATCCTAATAATCTGTGGCTTAACTTTTTTTATAATTTTTCTAAGAACGAATTTATTCCAGTTTCATCCATTTGCACTACTCTCCATTCCTCAAGGATTTTGGCGCCTGAATTTTCGTAAAACTTTACTGCTGGAGTATTCCAGTCCAGCACATTCCATTCTATTCTTCTAACATTATCTCTCTTTCCTTGTTTCATTATTTCAGAATAAAGTGCAGATCCTAATCCAGAGCCGCGCATTTTCTCTTTTACAATTAAATCTTCAAGGTGAATTGTTTTTCCTTTCCAGGTAGAATAGCGATAGTAATACAAGGCAATTCCAACAATTTCTTTTTGTTTTTCTTCGTTTTCAATCTCTGCTACAAAGACGTGAAAGAGTGGTTTTTCTCCAAAACCGTCACGTATTAAATCGTCTTCTGTAATGACAACTGCTTCAGGTTCTTTTTCGAATATCGCAAGCTCCTGAATAAGTCCCAAAACCGATTTCATGTCTTCAGGATTGCCTTTTCTAATATTCATAATCCATTCATTTTTATTTTTTGTCCTTTATAGTATCGCTTTTTCCTTTATCAGATTTACTCTAGCGAATGCTTATCAGAAACAATTTTTTGTATTCGTATTTTTATGTATTTATTATCTAAAAAAGCATTTTTTTAGTTGTTGCTTTTTGCAGATTATTAGCAAATATACAATAGTAGCAAACTAACAAAATAATTTTTGAATCATTCTCACAAAATAGACGATATTTGTGACTTAAAAACAAAACTATAACGATTTAGAAATGGAAGAACGCAATAAAACACTGGGAGAGTTTATTATTGAGAACCAAAAAGCATTTCAGTATTCTTCGGGAGAACTTTCCCGAATTATCAACTCTATTCGATTGGCAGCCAAGGTTGTGAATCATAAAGTAAACCAAGCAGGTTTGGTGGATATTATCGGCGCCGCGGGCGAGCAGAATATCCAAGGAGAAGACCAGCAAAAATTAGATGTCTATGCCAATGAAGTATTTATCCAGACGTTAATAAACCGTGAGATTGTCTGTGGTATTGCTTCTGAAGAAAACGACGATTATATTACAGTTCAGGGGAGCGACAACTGTCATAATAATAAGTACGTGATCTTAATGGATCCGCTTGACGGATCTTCAAACATTGATGTTAATGTTTCAGTAGGAACTATCTTTTCTGTTTTTAGAAGAGTAACACCAATTGGAACTCCGGTAACTAGCGAGGATTTTTTACAACCGGGAATCAATCAGGTGGCAGCAGGCTATGTAATTTATGGAACTTCAACGATGCTGGTTTACACAACAGGTTATGGGGTAAACGGATTTACTTTAAATCCAGCAATTGGTACATTTTACCTTTCGCATCCAAACATGAGATTTCCAAAAGACGGAAATATTTATTCGGTAAACGAAGGGAATTATGTTCATTTTCCGCAAGGCGTAAAAAATTACATTAAATATTGCCAAGAAGAAAAAGAAAATAGACCTTATACTTCTAGATACATTGGAAGTTTAGTTTCCGATTTTCATCGAAATATGATTAAAGGCGGTATTTATATTTATCCAACAAGTTCTAAAGCGCCAAAAGGGAAATTACGTTTATTGTACGAATGTAATCCAATGGCCTTTTTAGCAGAACAAGCTGGAGGAAAAGCAACAGACGGATTTAACAGAATCATGGAAATCCAACCAACAGAACTGCATCAAAGAGTTCCGTTTTTCTGTGGAAGCTATAATATGGTAGAAAAAGCAGAGGAATTTATGGCAGCTGAATAAAAAAAAAGTATTCAGTTTTCAGTTACAGTTGCAGTTTTCAGACTGAACTATATAACAAACCCGACAGGTTTTTAAAACCTGTCGGGTTTACTATTTCAAGAGTATTTTTAATTTTCATTATTAACTATAAAAAATAAGCCCAACAGATTATTTAAATCTGTTGGGCTTTTGGTTTTTTATAAAATCTCAATTTTAAGACAGCAGCAAACTGAATACTGCAACTTCGACTGAAAACTTTTTTATTTGTTCATGTTTTCCATTTCAAACAAGAAAGTATCTAAATCTACTTTTTTGTCTACTAAAGAAAGCGCTTTTGCAACAATAAAATCTACGTTTCCTGGAGTAAATCCTAAAGCCAATCCCATACGTCTTAGCATTACTTCTTGCAAATCTCCTAAATGGTGGTCAACGTGAACCATTCTTGCCAAATCATACAAACGCTCTAAACGTTGTGTATATAAATAAGGTGGGTTTATTGGATGTTTCCATGGATCTGAAAGGATCTCTTTGTATTCTTCTTCTGAAATTTGTAAGGTTGAAGCAATTTTATTCAAAAATTCTTGTTCTTCCGGGCTTATTTTTCCGTCAGCAAATGCAACACGCACAATTGCAGAGAAATGACCTCTGTTTCTTTGTTTGAATTCGTTATCAAATAATTCTGAAAATGGCATAATTAATTAGTTTTTTAAAGAACAAATATAATCCTATTTTTAAATTTTTGATTTTAATTTTCTCATAAAATTTAACTTATTTTTATTGCAGGATTTACAGGCTCAAATCTTTAATTCTGAAAATTAATCGTAAGTTTACAACCCCTAATTATTTAAATTATAGATTACCTATGTCACAATTTTGGATTTATTTTCAAATAGGATTAAAACACGTTTTAGATATTAACGCTTACGATCACGTTCTTTTTTTAATCGCATTAACTGTACCTTATTTGTTTAAAGACTGGAAAAGAATATTTTTTCTTGTTTCGATTTTTACAATTGGTCATACGTTGGCTTTAATTCTTTCTGTTTACGGAATTGTTACTATAAAAGTAAATCTTGTAGAATTCCTTATTCCGATTACGATTTTGATAACAGCTCTTTATCATTTGTTTACGGCCGGAAAGACATCTAAAAATGATAGTATTAATCTAGTATTTTTCATAACTTTATTCTTTGGTATTATTCATGGTTTAGGATTCTCTAATTATTTCAAAACAATTTTAGGAGGTTCTGCAACATCAAAATTACTACCTTTGGGAGAGTTTGCTTTAGGGATTGAAGCTGCACAGTTAGTGGTGGTTTTTGTTGTTTTGGTAATATCATATATTGTGCAGACGGTTTTTCGTTTTTCAAAACGCGACTGGGCACTTGTAATGTCGGCTTTTATTATCGGAGTTGTAGTTCCGATGATTATTGAAAGTCCGATTTGGAACAGATAAAATAAATGGAAGTAAAAAAGCTGAATAAATACGATAAAGCATACCTGCGAATTGCAAAAGAGTGGAGCTTGCTTTCTTATTGTAAACGTAAACAAGTCGGAGCTATTATCGTAAAAGATAGAATGATCATTTCTGATGGTTACAACGGAACACCGTCTGGATTTGAAAATTGCTGTGAAGATGAAGACGGTTTAACACGCTGGGATGTTTTACATGCCGAAGCCAATGCAATTCTAAAAGTGGCTAGATCAACACAGTCTTGCGAAGGCGCAACTCTGTATATTACGCTTTCACCTTGTAAAGAATGTAGTAAATTGATTCATCAGTCGGGAATAAAAAGAGTGGTTTATCATAATGGTTACCGTGATGATTCTGGAATTCAATTTTTAATAAAAGCAGGTGTTGAAGTAGAACATATTCCTGTTTTAGAAGAGTAAATGAAATTTAATCCAAAATATTTGCCCATAATAATCGGAGCTACTTTTGCTCTGGGAACGGTTGTCGGAAGCCTTATGAATGCTCCCGTCGATGATCAGCTTTTGGCAAAAAATTACTCCAAAACCAAACTCAACAAACTCATTGATTTTATCAATAATGAATATGTTGATAGCATCAATACAGATTCTATTGTAAATCTTACAGTAGATAATATTCTTTCTAAGTTAGATCCGCATTCGGTTTATATTCCGCCTAGCGAACAAGCAGAAGTTGCCGAAAGTATGAAAGGCGATTTTGTCGGAATCGGAATCAATTTTTATATGTATAAAGATTCAGTTGCGATTATAAAACCAATTGAAAATGGACCTTCAGCAAGAGCGGGATTAAAGTCTGGTGACCGAATTTTATTTGCTGGAAAAACGAAATTATATGGTAGAAAACTGCCTTCAGATAGTTTGTTTTCACAATTAAAAGGTTTGCAAGGTTCAGAAATCGAATTGACTGTTTTTAGAAAATCAGAAAAAAAGAAATTAAAATTTAAAGTCAAAAGAGATGTTATTCCAATTAAAAGTGTGGATGCTTCTTTGTTGATCGGAAATAATATTGGATACATCAAAATAAACCGTTTTGCTGAAACTACTTTCAATGAATTTAAAACAGGTTTAACAAGATTAAAACAAAAAGGAATTCAGTCGCTGGTAATTGATCTTCGCGACAATGGGGGAGGTTATATGGAAGAAGCGATCGCCATTGCTGATGAATTTCTAAAAGATAAACAGCTAATCGTTTTTACAAAAAGTAAAAATGGATCAACAGATAAAACGTATGCTACAAAAGCCGGAAGTTTTGAAACTGGTAAAGTATATGTTTTAATTAATGAAAATAGTGCTTCTGCAAGCGAAATTTTAGCAGGAGCAATTCAGGATAACGACCGCGGAACTATTGTTGGAAGACGTTCTTTTGGAAAAGGTCTTGTTCAGAGAGAAATGGATTTTAATGATGGGTCTGCTGTAAGATTGACAGTAGCGCGTTATTATACACCAACAGGAAGATCGATTCAGAAGCCTTATAAGAAAGGAAATGAAGAATATTTTAAAGAATCAGAAGCTAGAATTGCTACAGGAGAATTGTATGCAAAAGATAGTATTAAAGTAGCGGATTCATTAAAATTCAAAACTCCAAAAGGTAAAATTGTTTACGGCGGCGGCGGAATTGTGCCAGATGTTTTTGTTCCGATGGAAGCTGAACATGGCAATGAAAACGTTGGTTATTTGTTGCAAACAGGAATTGTCGGTCATTTTGTTTTTGAAGAATTAGACAAGGATAGGAATGCTTTTAAAGGAGATAATTTTAATACGTTTTTAAATAAAATGAAGACATCTGATGTGTACTTCAAAAAGTTTAAAAACTATATTTTAATTACTGGTTTAGACTTGAAACTTGATAAGACTAAAGCGCTTGTGAACCGTTATATTACTGCTGAATTTGCACGACAATTGTTTGGGGAATTGTATTATTATGATGTGATCTTGAAAGATGACGCGATGATTAAAACCATTCTCAATCCGAGGAAATAACTCCAAACTTTTATATCATGAAAATAGAAACCGTTATTAATGCAGAAATCGAACTTCTGACTGCTATTAAAAAATCGGATGTTATGGCTTTGGAAACAATTCTTCATGATGATTTGCTTTTCAATATGCCAGACGGACAAACGATAACGAAAGATTTCGATTTACTGACATATCGTTCTGGAAAAATGAAAATAGATTTTTTAGAAGCTTCGGATCAAATCGTAAACATTATTGAAAATACAGCGGTAGTTGCTGTTACTGTTTCATTAAAAGGAGCTTACGATAATAACGCTATTAACGGAGTTTTCAAGTACATAAGAGTTTGGAAAAAAATAGGTAAAAATTTAAAAGTGATTGCGGGAAGTTGCGTTCAGCTGGCATAAAGTTTGAAGCTGAGAAAATAATATTAACTTAAAAACTTAGCGACATTGTGTTAATCCTAACGCATTTTGCAGTTAAATCCATAAAATATGAAAACTCTAAAAAGAATAAGTTTCCTAGTGCTTTTAATGACTTTTGTAATCTCTTGTACTTCTATGAAAAATGATGCAAATAATCCAGTTTCAGGAAGAGTAGAATCTATTGAAGGAGGAAAAGACGGTTACACGGCAAAAATCACGACAGATAATAAAGAGGTTTATTTTGCTACAATTAGTATTGTAAATGTTGGCGGACCTCAAAACTACAAACAAGTAAAAATTGGAGATGTGGTAACCGTAAAAGGAGAAAAATGGAAAACCGAAGATGAAAATCACATTAAAGTAACAGAAATCGTTTCGGTGAAGTAATAAACACAAAAAAATAAACCATATAAGTGATATAAGTTCATATATGCTTTTGTGCATAGATTAAATGAACTTATATCACTTATATGGTTTAATAATTTTATATAATTCTATCGAATACTATCGTGAGCGTGAGTTTGTGTACCGTTATTCCATAGTGTAAGAATATCTGTTGCTACGGCAGCGCCACTTCCAGCAGCAATGGCCAATTGACTTCTCCATCCAGCTAAAGTTCCGATAACATAAATGCCGTCAGCGACTTTATGATCTTCATTTTTAAGCTGTATACGTTGTTTTTCTGGAAGCGCTTTTTTGTGAGGTTCAACAAACTGCATTAAACCTTCAATGTCGAAAGTATTGGCAGAACCAATTCCCACTACAATATTTTTTGTTTTATAAGAGTTTTTGTTGGTTACAACGGTAAACTCAGGATAATTGCCTTCCACTTTTATTACTTTCTCATTTGGAATCTGAGTAATGTGTGGATAAGTAGTTGCTAAATCCTGTGTGCTTTCATTCAAAAGTTCAGAACCTAATTTTCCTGGTGTAATTCCGTAAGCGTTATAAAAGATTGCCTCT
>NZ_DASWYK010000042.1:0-20959 GCF_036405015.1 Flavobacterium sp.
TCCATTGTTTAACCATCCAGCAATTCCGTATGGCACAGGAGTGCGTCCCATGTCTTTTTCTTGATCCTTAAGAGAATATGGAATTCCAGTTGGAATATTTTTAAATTCAGTTGAAGATCCGTCTGTTTTGTACGATTGCCACGCTTCTTGTTTTTCATCAAAAAATAAAGCAAAAGTTCCAGTTGGATTCCAGAATGGCGTAGACCCAATTCCTTCTTTTATCAATTTTTCTTTTCCAGTTTCCGCATCAATAATATACAAATCGTTTCTTTCTGTAAATGTCCAATCTACTTCGACAGTATATTTATCGTTTACAAATTTGAACAATTTAGGATAGTCAGTTGCATCAGGATGACTGATATTCGAGTAATGATTATCGCTGATTTTGATGCATTTTTTTTCCTTTAAGTCATAAACATATAAAGGATCTTTAGCAGAAGCTTTTTCTCCGCGAACCTTTGCCAGTCTGCGTTCCATAGAACCTTCGTTCCATTTCCAGATATCAATATCTGATTTTTTGATACGATTATTTGGATATTGATTTGATGCCGATTTAACATCTAAATATACAAAACGTGTATTTTCTGTGAACGGATAAGCCGATCTTGAAAATTTATAGTTTTGATCTTCCAATTTAATGGAATTAAAATCTAAAACTTCTTTTTGTGAATTGTTTTTTAAATTGAAATAATGAAGCGCATCAACCTCTTTTGACGGATCAGATTTTGTTGTAAACGTACCTTCTAATTCATTACTATTAATTGAAAAATCACCAAAATTAGCAACTGAACCGTTGTAAATTTCTTTGTACGGACCTTTTAAATCTCCATATTTCAATACAATTGAATTGTTATTTACTTGTGTGAAGATAATTTTTTGTCCACGAAGCATTTTAGACGATTTGATATTGTTGATTACGATACTATCGTTTTTAGCCAAATCAAAAAAGACTAATTTGTTGGAGTTATTTCCATCTTTTCCCATTTGAAAATGACTGAAATACAAATAATTCGTTCCTTCAAGAGTCTGCGTATAATCTGTAGTTTTCCAGACTTTTTTGTTTCCGGTTGCTAAATTATGCAAGTATGTAACATTGTTTTCCTGATACATTAAAATATCGCCAGTTCCCACAAAGTTCGCATCACCAATTTTTTCTAAAGTCAGTTTTTTACCAGATTTGGTATTGACGATAAACGTTTCAGGTTTTGATTCTTTTTCGGCATCTTGAAAAGCAGTTTTGTACAAAGCCCAGTTTCCGTTATAAGAAATTTTGTTTGTGCCAACACGTTGCCAGGATTGGTAAGCAATGCTGTCAACTGCTTTTTTCTGAGCAGATAAACTATGTACACTCAAAGCGAGTGCACATAGTAAAACTATTTTTTTCATATTTTTTTGATTTTCGAAAAGCAATTATTCGTTCTTTAAAGCATTGATAACGTTTGTCAATTCATCTACCAATTGTCCTGGATTTCCAGAATATCCTTCAGATGTAAAACGAATTTTTCCGTCTTTGATCACCACTTTTCTTGGAATTCCGCTTGATTTAAAAATCTGAGCGTAATTGGTAAAAGAAGCATTATTTGTACCGCCTCCTTTTTTTACTAAATCAAAGTAAGTAGTGATTTTTAACCCTTTTTCTTTTAAATAAGCCAAAGCTTCTTTTTTGTATCCTTCTTTAGTTTCCTGAGTACTGATAAAATAAATTTCTACCTGCTTATCCTCTTTGTAGTTGTTTACCAACTGTTGCATTGCTGGAAACGCTTTTTTACAAGGTCCGCACCAAGTTGCCCAAAAATCGATTACAATAATTTTACCGCTGTTTAAAGCCAAATCTTTTGTTTTTCCGTCTGCAGACTGCACTTTAATTGCTGGTGCAGCGATATCAATCAAAGCGATTTTTTCTTCAGCTTTGTTTTCTTTTTTCAATTGCTCTAAGTAAGCAGGGAAATCGGCTTCTTTTTTGCCTTCTTTTAAATACGCTTCTTTCAATTTAGCAGTTAATCCTTCAGACAAAGTATTCGCTTTTGCTGCATTTTTCAAAACCTCAATAATTGGTTTGTTTAACGCTTCTAAAGCTCTTACATGAATATCGTTGATACTTGCTTTTTCGTAACGTTTTTCAAACGGAAGTAATTCAAAAGTCTCTAAAACTTCTTTGTATTTTTTCAGCATATCGTACATACGAATCTGAATTACCAATTCGTTGTTAAGCTGTGTTTTTGCATTCTCAGTTGCCTGATTTGGTGACCAGTAAATTCCCTGCATATAAGACATATCGTTTACTTTTGCCTGCATCTGTTTGATGATCGGCACAGCCATAGTTTCGATAACTTCTGGTTCTACCGATTTTAGATACAAAGCTTTAGAGATGTTTTGATGGTAGGCATCATTTAGATTAGCAAAATTCATATTTGGAATCATAGCCAAAATAGTTTTGTAATCTTTGTTTCCGAAATAGTAAGTAAACTGCGATTTTGTAATGTTGTCATAGAAATACTGTTGTGATGGTGGTACTTCAGAGCTGTATGGAAAATCAGCTAAAAACTGTGTCATTGCTTTATTTCTTTCTGTCGCATCTGCAATCGGCATGATTTTTTGATACGCTTTTAATCTTACAAACGCTCCTTTTGGAAACTGTTTTACAATTACATTTTCAACAGAATCTGCTTTTGTTTTGTTCTTTAAATCATACAAATAAATGTGATGGACTTTTAGATAAACCTCTTCAGGCATTCCTTTGGTATTTTTTGTAAAATCTCCCAAAAAACGAGTTCCTAATTCCTGAAATTTTTCAGGTTTTTGTACTTTAAGAACTTGGAAATAAGTATCAAAAAACTCTGGAAATCTGTTTCCATTATCCGCAACTTCTTTTTTTAACCAATATTCTGTAGCATCGCCATCAATAGAAAAATCTTTAAAGTAGCCTCCAAACTGACCGTTAAAGTCTTTGTTTCTAAAAGTAGCCCAAGCTAAATCGGCTCCTGGCATTTTTACTTTTGGTTCTTTAAAAGCAACTAGCATATAACCTTTATCTTGGTTGGTATCTGTAACCAATCCATTTTCGGTATTGCCGTAGAATTTGAAAGCCATAAAAGCACAGTTTTTTGGAACGGTGAAATCGGCGCTGTAAACAGCGCCATTTTTCTTCACTTTAAGGTCTTCGATTTCCCATCTGTAATCATTGAAAACATAAGCATAACCGCTTATATTTTTAACGTTTTCTAATGGTCCACCTTTTGGATCGTATGTCATGCTAAAAGTCGCTCCCGGAATCGGAATGTCTACCATTCCTTGTAATCTGGATTTCACTTCTTGACTCGTAACCTGTAAGGTAAAAGCGCAGAACGCCAGTACCAATAATTTGATATTCTTAATTTTTGTAAACATTGTAAGTTTTTTTATTTCCCTAACTCAGGGTTTAGATCGATATAATTTTGATTGATTGGGAATACATATCCGTCGCTGTTTGGGGCTAGAGTATAAGTGGTTCCTTTGAAAGTTCGTGTGTATGTTTTCTGAAAAGCAGGGTCAAGATTTAATCTTCGTTGATCAAACCAACGGAAACCTCTTCCGATAAATTCTTTTTGTCTTTCGGTCAAAACAAGATTTAAAGCTTCGGTGTTGGTTGACGTGCTAACTTGATACGCAGTGTTGGCTTTGTAGCGTTTTGCTCTTAGAATATTTAAATAATCAACTGCTTTTTGAGTTTGTCCTGCTCTAGCATAACATTCTGCAGCGATTAAGTACATTTCTGGAACAGAAACTCCGACATTGATTCCGTTAGTGGGGCTGTATCTTGGAATTCCGTACCCTCGTCCAGTGAAAGTTGGGAAGAAATTTGTTCCTGGAGCAGTGTAATAATTATAACGTAAATCGTCTGCACTATAGCTGTTTAATAATTCTGTAGATAACGGCGCACCATTATAAGAGAGCAGTAAAGTTTTGGAAAAAATAACTTCAGGATTCTGAATCAAAACAGGATAACTTGAAGTTGTAGCAAATGATTTAAAATCGATCAAGCCATTTTGCATTTCTAACGCTTTCTCTGCATTTTCAAGGCTCAATTGGTATTGTCCCATATAAAGATACGTTCTAGCCAGTAATGCATAAGCTGCTATTTTTGATGGAATTACATTAAATGGAGGCGTATCCTGAATATCATTTGCCAAAGCACTTTTTAAATCAGAAATAATTTGATCGTAAACTTGTCCAACAGTACTTCTGTCTAATGATGAAAATAGTTCCGGTTTCAATAATAACGGAACCGCTTTTTCTGAATTTGCAGATGCTGGATCAAATTGTGGTCCGTAAGTATTTACCAATTGCAGATAAGCAAACGCTCTGTGTACAAAGGCTTCAGCATAGATTTCTTTTTTCTCAGCATCTGTTCCTTTTTCGCTGCCCATAACACCGTCTAGAATTACGTTACTGTAATAAACGGCTTTGTATAAACCTATCCAGTCAGCATCACCTTGAGAAGGATCGTAGATTCTATCTTGCCAAGTGTAACTGTTTGCCCAAATGGTATTTACACCGTTTTGGTACGTCGTAGGAAATTCTACATCGGCATTGGCTAATAAATAAATACCTCCAGAGCCGCTAATGTCATTATAAGCATTAGCAAGACCTCTGTAATCTGAAGTATATTTTAAAATTCTGTTGTTTCCAACTTGCTCCACTTCAACATAATCTCTACAAGAGTTTAGTAGTAGAAGTGCAGGCAACATATATAGTGTGAATTTAAGAAATTTCATAAAATCTGTTTTTTAAAATTAAAAACTGCAGTTAAACTGTAAAGTGTACGTACGCTGTGGAGGAAGTGTGTTGTAGTTGTTGCTTGACAAATACTGAGGGTCAATTCCTAAATCGTTTTTAACCCATAACAATCCTAAATTCCTTGCAGCGAAATTGAAGCTCAATGATTTGATAAAAGTTTTTTCTAACCATTGGTTTGGTACGTTGTAGCCTAATGAAATTTGCTGTAATCTAATGTTATCCGCAGGAAGCACATTGATATCTGCCATTTGGAAACGGTTCAAACTATTAAAGCTAATATTGGCTAAACCAGGAACATTTGTAGTCGCTTCGTCTCCGGCTTGTCTCCAACGATCTGCAATAAGTTCGTCTTTGGCAACTGCACCGTATTGTACTCCTGTGTATGACGGATAATTTTGTAAAACAGGATTTCTAAAAACATGTCCTAAATAATACGTTACTTGAACTCCTAATCTGAAGTTTTTGTATGAGAAATCATTCATTAAACCTCCAAAATAAGGAGCAAATGTTGTTCCCATGTATTTAAGATCTTCTTTATCAATTGTTGCGATTCCTTGACTAGAATTTACAATTGTACCGTCTTTTTTGCTTACAGTAGATTGTCCGTTAGCATCTAATCCCGCCCAGTCGTAAGCATAGATGTATCCAATTTTTTTACCTTCAGTTGTTACACCAGACAAATATTGGTTAGTTGTAGTTGCTTTAAAACGAGAGTCTGTAACTTCATTTGTATTGTATGAAAAGTTAAAACTACTGTTCCATTTAAAGGCTGAGTTTATAATTACTCCAGAAAGATTCAAGTCTACACCATGTCCTTCAAGTGTTCCAGTGTTATAATTTAAAAAACTCCATCCAGTTGTTGGGTTGAATGGTAAACTGGTTAAAATATCTTTTGATTTTTTATAGTACACATCAACACTTCCGCGTAAGCGATTATTAAAAAATCCGTAGTCTAAACCAAAGTTAAGCGTTGCTGTAGTTTCCCATTTAATATCTGGATTTTCAGGTAATGAAATACTCGCAGTTGGCAATTGTGTGTTAAAATCAACAGAACCAACACTGATCACAGCGCTCTGACTTCCAAAACCTCCACCTGGTGCACTTCCTGCTTTACCATAAGTAACTCTTAAAGCTAAATCGCTTAACCAGTTTGCATCTCTTAAGAAAGATTCTTTATTGATATCCCATTTAGATCCTAAAGACCATAACGGTAATGCTCTGTTTTTTCTAGAAGCGCCTAATAAATTATAATCGTCAAAACGAATACTTCCAGAAAGATGATATCTGTTCATGAAATCGTAAGAACCTAAACCGTAGTATGATAAATAACGGTCACGATATTTGCTGATACTGTTATCAGAAGTCCCAATAATATTTGTCCATCCGTAAATGGTAGTATAATAAACCGTTGGGTTTACAGATTGTGATGAATTGGTATCGGTATTATATCCAAAAAATCTCTGACTTGAACCTTCTCTGCGTTCTTCTCTAATTTCTGAACCCGCTAAGAAATGAAGACTATTATTGTCATTAAAATTTTTGTTGATATTCATTTGAATACGCATACTTTGCGAATCATTGTCAGATAAAGTATTGTATAAATAAGAACCAACAGGAATTCCGTACACTAATTTTCCAGCTGTACTTACAGAAGTAGCTTCATTAATTAGATTTCTAGAATAATAACTGTCTAATTCGCTTAAAGATTTGGTTTTGTTTGTAATTGAAGTATACATTCCAGACGCTTCAAAATTCAACCAATTGGTTACGGTAGCTGTTAAACTTGCATTTAATCTGATGTTTTCTCCTTTTGTGATAACATTAGAATAATTTAATTCGTCTAAGTAATTGTAAGTCCACGGAAGATATCCTTTTGATTCAAATCCTTTTGCAACTTCTGGTCTGAAAATAATGTAACGATCAATGCCGTTTCCATTTTCATCAGCAATCATATCGTAAGGTCGCAATGCAAAATTAGATACATTAGATAATGCTTCGTTTGCCGTAGTGTTTACTTGAAAAGAAGAAGAAACGTAGTTAACTCCAGTATTTAATTTTAAAAACTTTTTCAGCTGAAAAGAGTTGTTAAGCGTAATATTATAAGAGCTTGATTCATTTCCTCTCATTGCAGCTTCGTCTTTATTATAACCTAAAGACAAATAATAAGTGCTTTTATCGCTTCCGCCGCTTACAGATAAATCGTATTGCGTTGTTGCTGAGTTTCTTAATAAATATTTATTGATTTGACTAAGATTGTCATTTTGAGATAATTGGTTTAATAATTGATCTCTTTGTGTAAGTGAAATTTCTCCTCTTTGTTGTCTGAACATGATTTCCTGAGCAGCGCTAGGATTTTTAGCGTAGCCAGAATTAATAGTGTTATTAATATTATCTACAACAAATCCGCCTGAAACTAAATCTTTTTCGTAGTCAATATACTGAGCGGTATTCATTACACGCAGTTTGCTAAGATCCATTCTCTCACCAATGCTAGTTGTGGTGCTAAAGCTGATGGTTGGGTCTGCTTTTTTACCTTTTTTTGTTGTAACTACAATTACTCCATTAGCGGCACGAGAACCCCAGATAGAACTTGCAGCAGCATCTTTTAGAACCGAAATGCTCTCAATGTCATCAGGATTAATGTAACTTAAGATAGAAGCACCTGGAACACCTCTTTTACTAAAAAAGAAATCATTTATCGGCTGTGGAAAACCATCAATTACAACAAGCGGACTTCCGACACCAGCGTAATTATTTGTTCCGCGAACTGTAATAGAACCAGTACGTGGATCAACGTTTACACCAGCAATTTTTCCTTCCAATCTAGACTGGATATCTACTGTTGGAACTTCTGCCAATTCTTTAGCTCCAATAACGCCTATAGAACCAGTAACTCTTTCTTTTGGAATTTCAGTATAACCGTTAGACGCTACAATTTCAACACTGTGAAGCTCCATAACATCTGGAACCAATGTTGCATCAATCACTTTTTTATTGTTTACGGCAACAGTTACCGTTTTATATCCTAAAGAGCTGAAAACGATTGTATCATTTGGAGCAACTCTCATTCGGTAATCACCTTCTTTACGGGTAATGTCCCAAGTTTGTTTTCCTTTTAAAACAACATTTACACCAGCAAGAGGAGCACCTTTTTTATCGGTTACTTTTCCTGTTAGTTCGTATTCTATTTGTTCTGCTTTCTTTTTATTTCTTTTTACAACAACTTGTTTATCAATAATATCATAAGTAAGATTGTTACTTTTTAAAGCATTATTTAAAATTTCTTCTAGGGTTGCGTCTTTGTCCAACGTAATAGTATTGGCAGATTTAAGAACATCATCATTATAGAAGAAGACATAGTTCGTCTGTTTTTCTAAAGTAGAAAAAACGTCGGTTAGTGGAGTGTTCTTGAAACGAACATGTATTTTATTTTGTCCTAAAGAAGGGTTTGCATATAAACTACACATACTTATCCAGATAAATGCAGTAACAGATCTCATAAGCAGCAGATATAGGTAATAGTGGTTTCGTCCAGAAAAATACTTTTCTGAATTATGTTTTTTATTCATAATTTTGTTTTGATTTAAAGATGTAGTCGATTAGCGTCGACTGCTGTTCTACAATGCCGAAAGATGTTAGCGCATCTTTTGGCTTTTTTTTTGGTTAGTCTTTACAAATAAGGTTGATATGTTTATTTTTGGTCTTATATCATAGGCATTTGGTGGTTTTAGAATTGATTTTTTTATTTATTTAATTGTAATAGTTCTTTGGTTTGCGTTAACAGTACAGTTGCTATTGGTGATACTCGATAAAGTAGTCGCCAGCGAATTAAGATTTTCATTTAAAGAAAGAGAACCTGAATAATTAGCCTCAAGATTTAAATTGTCACCTTTGATAAATTGAATTTTATAATATTTTGAAAGCTTGTTTAAAATATCATTCAAAGACTGACTTTTGAAGGTAAAATAGCCTTCTCTCCAAGATAATATCGAAGCCACATCTTTTCGTTCTACCTTAATCTGTTTTTTATCTTTATTGATGGTCGCAATCATTCCAGGAGTTAAATCTTCCTGAATTTCCTGATTGTTTAAGAATCCTTTTTTGTTGTATGTAATTCTAACTTTTCCTTGTAGTAAAGCGGTTTGAACCGTTTCGTCTTCTAAATAAGAACTTACATTAAATACAGTTCCAAGAACACGTACATTACATTCTTTCGTTTTTACAAAGAAAGGTTTGGTTTTATCATGTGCGACATCAAAAGCTGCTTCACCAGTTAAATACACTTCACGAATCGATCCGTCAAAATGAGTTGGATAAATTAATGATGAACCTGAATTCAGCCAAACGGTTGTTCCGTCGGTTAAAACAATCTGAGTTCTTTTTCCGTAAGGAACACGAACGGTATTAAAAGCAGAGTTGTCATTAGAATTCGTATTGATCGCTTTTTGTCCAACCGTAACTTTTTCTCCATCTTTTCCGTAACTGATAACTGTACTATCCTGCACCGAAATAGTCTGTTGATCTTGTAAAACAAGAGAAATGTTTTCTAAATCAACATTTGATTCAGTCGATTTTGTATTCGCAGCAAATTGCTCTAACGCGGTTTGAGGTTTGCTGCTTTCATTAGCTGTACGATTTACGAATACAGATAATGAAACTAATAATGCGACACTAGCAGCGGCAGAGTACGCCAGAAATCTTTTCTTCTTCCTGCGCCTAGATTCTTCCTGCTCTAGTTCGATTAGTCCAAGACGAATTTGATTCTTTAAAGAATCTTTTTCATCGTTCGATATTTTATTAAAATTAATTTGCAAGGCGATGTTTTTATGGGGTATATATTTACTAAGAGAACAACTCTTTGAAAACATAGACAAAAAAAATAACCTTTTTTTAAAGTTTTTTTCGAAGTTCTTTCAAACATCTGTAAATCAGTGTTCTGCAAGACTCAATAGAAATGTTTAAAATAGAAGCAATTTCCTCATAAGGTTTGTCTTCGTTAAATCTGTAGAACAATGCTTTGCGCTGTTTTTCGGTAAGTTCCTGCATCGCAAACGCCAATCTGGAGTTAAGAGCGGCATTGTTTTCTTCTTCAATCAAAGTATCTTCAAAAGAGAGTTCTTTTAAGATAACTGAATCATAATCAGAGGAAATAGAAAATATTTTTCGAGCAGCTTTGTGCTTTTTCAAAACATTTCGCTGTGTGATTTTAAACAGATATGATTTTACATTTACACTTTCGGCAAGACCGCTTCGATATTTATAAATGTCTAGAAAAACATCCTGAATAGCGTCTTTAGCAATAGAAGTTTCGTTAGTATATTGTAAAGCAAAAGTAAGTAAAACATCAGCGTAGTTGTCATACAGCTGCTCAAAGGCGGAAATATCACCTTTTTTGATCTGCTGCCATAAAAAAATATCTGATGTGGTATTCTCCATTTAAGGAACAAAATTGCTATTGTTTTTAGAGCAAATCTATAACTTTTATCAGTTGATTAAATAATATTTCGAATTTTTCGCATCATTTTGGTGATTTTGGTCAAAATAATGGCGATAATTTTGTTAAAATGAGTTTTGTTGAATTGTAGAAATATCGTTATCGAAGAAAAAGAGTTCGTAATAACAATTACTCTTTTTCTTAACATTCTTGCAAACTAAATCAGTTCAAAACGCGATGTAGAATAAATATCTTAAGTCCGTAACATTATTTGTCTTCGCTATTATTTTGAAGATAGGTAATAAAAGTTAGGGGAGAAACTCCTGTGATTTTTTTGAATGTAATGGTAAAACGGGTATGAGAAGCAAAACCTGCCTGATCGGCCAGATAACTAATTTTATATTTCAAATAAGTTGGATCGTTTTTTAAACGATCGACAATGTAATTGATCTTTAATTCATTAATATATCCCGCAAAATCTTTTGATTTATGCTTATTGATGACATAAGATAAATACCTGTGATTGACATTTAATTCTGTAGCAACCGAATTCAAAGAAAGCGTTTTATCAAGATAAGAAAGGGAGTTTTCAAATTCTTCTAAATTTTGTAAAATACTGTTTTCAGCCGCTTCCGACATATATTCTTTAGAAACGTCTTTTTTGCTTTCTGTTTTTAGTTCTTCAGTTGAAGCAGATGGGTTGTTATCAATAAAAGCTTTTATTTTTTTATAATCTTGTTTTCTTTTAAAGAAGTAAATGCCAACCGTAAGTAAAATAACAAACAGACTAATGAAAATAAAAATCAGTTTATTTTTTTGATTTTGAGATTCCGTATCCAAATGACTTTTATGAAGCGATTTTATCAAATCATCTGCAATAACTTTATTATTAGTGCTTTCAGCTTTGCTTAATTTTAAATTCTTTTCGTTGTAAACAATGTATTTTTTGGTATCGGTCAATTTATAAAATTCCATTAGCGAACTATAAATCTCTTGTTTTAATGCCGCGTAATCTGATTTTTCTGCGATATCTTCCGCTTTTTTATAATGAAAAAGTGCTTTTTTAAAATCTTTCTTTGCCACATAAACATCCGCCATTCCATTATAAATAAAACCTCTCATTGGGCTGTCATAAGAAAAAGAATTTTTAAGTTCTTTTTCTGCTTTGTCATAATGAAATAAAGCAGAATCTAGTTTTTTTAATTCCAGATAATTTTTAGCAATAAGCTCGTCATTAATGGCAATTTGATAATTTTTATCGCTAACAGAGGCTGCTTTTTCAAATAGATGAATTCCTTTTTTAAGATGCGAAATTGCCTTAGAATAATTAGAATCGTGCAATTCATAACAAGCTAGTTCTTGTGATAAATTTCCCTGAAAACGATACATTTCGCTTTCATCTTTTATTTTTTTGCTAACTGCAACCGCTTTATTGAGATAGGTTTTTCCAATATGATAGATTTCATTTTCACGATAGAGCGATGCCATAAATCCGTAGATTTTGGCTTGAGTTGCATAATTTGCCTCTAGTAAAGCGATTTTTTCAGCTTCTTTTAAAGCATTGATCGCTTCATTATGAATTCCGTACTGATATAGAATTTGAGCTTTAAGTATTCGTGTATTTATTTTATCAGAATTGGTTTTTGCAATTTTATACAAATAGTCAGTATTGCTTAGTGCCTTTTTTGGATTTGAACTTAACAAAACCTGGTACGTTTCTGTATAAATTTTTTCGAAAGTAGATTGCGAATAAGAGAGATAATTCGAAAGAAAAAAAGTAAAAAGGAGGAGAGTATTTTTTAATTGCATGTGGTATTGGGTTGTAATTTAAAAAGAACAAGACTTCTTTATAATTCTTGGCTCTATTTAATTGAATTTAGCTTATAATAGGAAGGGGTAATTTAACTAATATTTTTCAAAATTTAACAGACTCTTTATTTTCTTAACAACATTAAATCTTTATGTGTTATAACTTCTTTTAAAATTTTTAGAAAAAGAGTCTTCTTAAACATCAAATTGCAGTACAGCTACTTATAGCAAGAGATTTTATAAAGAAAATACTGTTTTTGTTAAGTTGTTGTATCATAAATGTTTAATGCTTTTTCTATCAGAAAAGTATTTTATTTATTGCGTAATTGGTAAAGAAACGTTCTCTTTTTCCCTGTTTCAAATTAGTAGTTTCGCAATCCAATTTTAGAAGAAAATTTTCTTTTTTAAAAGGCTATTTTTTGTTGGACTGCCGGTTTCTGATCAAAAGCTGCAAAATTTTTCCAAATAAATTTATTCTCGTTTAGCAATCAATCCTGTCTGGGGCAGGCTCTAGAGGGGTCCGGAGTATATTTGATTTTAAGCTTGATATAATTTAAGAATAACTGAGCACTTGAAACCGGCAGTTTTTTTAAGAATCAAATAAAAGTAATATACCGTAATGAAAAGAAAATATAAAAAATCGGCATTATTGTTAATAGAAATACAAAATGATTACTTCTATAAAGGAAAAATGGAGTTTAAAGGCAGCTATGAAGTTGCCGCCAAAGCAAAGAAAACTTTAGATTCTTTTAGAAAAAAAAGAAAATCCGTTATTCATATACAACATATTGCATTAGATAAAAATGCTTCTCATTTTGTTTTGGGCACAAACGGAGCAGAAATATATGAAGATGTTGCACCAATTGAAGGTGAAATTATAATCGTAAAAAATACTCCGAATGGTTTTATAGAAACAGATTTATTAGAATATTTAAAAACCAATCAGATTGAGAATTTAACTATTGTCGGAATGTTAAATGATATGTCCAACGATCCGACTGTTCGAACGGCTAAAGATTTGGGGTTTAACGTACAGTTGATTGAGAAAGCATTATTAGTTTAAAATATCTTCTTCAGGATCGCATATATTCGGTTCCTCAGAGGTAAAATCAGCCAGTGGATTTTCGATTTTATCGTCCCAATCTCCCCAGTCTCCTTGGTAAGATCTTCTAAATATCAATTCATTGTTGTCGCCACTACAAACACTTGTTGTGCATATAAAGCGACTTTTGCTTTTATTAGTTTGAGAAGTTTCCATGATGTTAGAGTATTAAGTTAAGTTTATTCAAAAGTAGACATGCGTCAGGTAAGTTGCTTATATAATTAGTCAAATTTGTTGTCAAATTATCATGTAACAGGTTTATAATCAGTTGTTTTTTGTTTTCATTTTTTGGTTTTGAAAGTTTGAAAAAGAACTTTTGAAATGTATAAATAAGATAATTTTATCTTTTATTGAATAAAAAATCAGATTTAGTTAAAATAAATACAAAATAGTATGTACTTTTGTTGCCAAAATAGACAACAAGCAGTTGAAAAGATTAATTATCATAGTACTTTCCGTTTTAATTTTATCTCCATCATTTGGCAGCTTGTTCGTTTATGCTTCATTCAAAATCAATCAGAAAGAAATCGCCAAAACTATTTGTGTGCAACGTAAGCAGGCATTCAATAGCTGTAACGGACGATGTGAACTTCAAAAAAGCATCAAAAAATATTCTGATAACGAAAAGAAAATGCAGGACAGTTTAAAAGATAAATTAGAGTTAGTGTATGTTCAAAACGCTGCTGAAATTGTTTTAAACGTAATCTCTACTGTTGAGTTAAGAGAAAATACTGCTACTTTATTCGTAAAGAAACCTATTGGGGCTTCTAATCTTACTTTTCACCCTCCGCTGGTGTAACTTTTCTTTAAGATCACTTTTTTTATTGTAAAGAGGTTAGGTCATTGATTTTAGTTTCAATGATGTAAAACATAGTATATTTTCATTTGGTAGTAAATGAATTTATTTTAGAATTTCAGTTTATTCGATTGAACTCTCCTTCTAGAGCAATAATTTTTGATCTTATTTCAAGTAATTGAAAAGATACTTTAAACGTATTTTTCAATTAAAACCTCCATTTAAATTTCACGGCATTTAGGCTCTCAGAATCTGATGGTTTTGTGCTGCATTTTAAACAGTTTTCAAACATTCATTACAAATGAAATCTTTTAAATTTTTGGTGATTGCATTATGGTGTGCAATTACTTCCTGTACAATCGACAAAACAGACTACGAAGCAGAGATTGGTTCTCAAGTTCCAGAATACTATGAGTTTAAAGAAGCGGCTTCTTTAACAAGTGGTAACTACAAAATTAGTATTGAAGCCCTAAACGGAACATTTTATAAAGGCTACAACGAACTTCATTTTAAGATTGTCAATACACAAAACAATCAAAGTGTAACTGCATCAGAAGTTACTTTTTTACCCATTATGAGTACAACTGACGGAAGCAAAACTTCTTGTCCGCATGAGTATGATGTTAAGTATGATGCTGCGAATAAATATTTTGTAGGATATTCGGTATTTACAAGTGAAAGTGCTGCAACAAATAGCTGGAAATTATATGTAAGTTTTACCGCTGAAAATCAGAAATACGAAGTGACTAAAGATGTTTCTGTTGAAAAACAAAGCAATAAAAACCTCAATATGACCACTTTTACAGGAAAAGATAACGAACAATATGTTATTGCTTTGATTGCACCACAAAAGCCAAAAGTAGCAGAAAATCCAATTGTTGCGGGAATTTACAAATACAATAAACCAACAACTACTGCGGGAATTTTTCCAGATCCGACTCAGTTTTCTTATTCAGAAGTCGTTGGTTATACCTTAAAATTAGACCCAAGAATGCCAGAACCTTCAATGGGAAATCATTCTTCTCCTAATAATCAGGATTTGACACAGCAAAACGACGGTTTATATCACGGAGTGGTTAATTATACGATGACAGGAAACTGGACGCTGAACTTAATTATGATGAATCAAAACGGATTAATTTTAAAAGGAACGGTAGTTCCAACAGATTTTACACCTGGAGTAGAAGGTGTTAAGAGCGAATTATATATTGATACTTTATTCTAAAAACATGAAATATATTTTAATGTTACTTTTTTTGGGAGTGTCAGTAACTGCTCAAAACACACATGCACATCACGACAGTATTAAAAATTTAGAAGAAGTAAAGGTAAAAAGTGCGGCTAAAAAGAAGATTGAAACCGAAATGAAAATGGCGGTTTCTGTTGATGAGTTTTTATCTTCTTCGGATAATATCAGCTTTATTAAACGTGGCGCTTATGCTTGGGAACCTTTATTGAACAATATGAGTACAGAACGTTCTACAGTTACTATTGACGGAATGCACGTTTTTGGGGCTTGTACCGATAAAATGGACCCAATTACGTCTTATGTCGAAAGTAATAATCTTTCGACTATTGATATAAAATCTGGACAGGAGGGAAGTCTTCACGGTTCAACCATTGCGGGAAGTATCGATTTAAAAAGAAAAAGCACGCCTTTCGGATTAGCAAAAAAATGGAACGGAGCTTACCAAAGCGGATTTGAGTTTAACAACAAACAGTTTTTCAATCTTGGAAATGTTGCGTATTCAGGTGAAAAATTTGTTGCTGAAGGGAGTATTTCCTATCGAAAAGCCGACAATTATTATGATGGAAACGATAACGAAGTAAAACATTCACAATATAAAAAGTTCAATACTTCATTAGGATTTGCTTATAAAACTACCGATTTATCATCAGTAAGATTGGATGCGATTTTTGATATGGCAAAAGATGTTGGTTATCCAGCGCTTCCAATGGATTTATCGCTTTCTCGTGCTTTGATTACATCAGCTTCTTATAAACAATTGTTTGAAGAAGGATTGGTTAATGTGGTGGATTCAAAAATTTATTTCAATGCGATAGAACATTATATGGATGATACCACGCGTCCTGAAAATCTGGTTCATATGGATATGCCAGGCTGGAGTACAACCTATGGTTTGGTTTCTAAAGCCAATTTGAAAAAGAATAGTTACTCGTCTGAAATACAGTTGAATGCTTACGATAATTTATCGATTGCAGAAATGAGAATGTATCCTCAGGATCGCAGCGAAAGAACCATGTTTGCTTACAGCTGGCCTTGGGTAACAACACGTTACGCAGGACTTTCGATGAATAATTCTTGGGAGCTTTCAGAGAAAAGTCAGGTGAATTTGGGAGGTTCTTTGGGTGTGAATTACAATTATTCAAAATATGTAGAATTCAACTGGATTTTTCATCCAGGCGCATCACAGGAAAAAACGAGATTTTTGCCAAGTCTTCATGCGGGGTATAATTTAGATATCGATCATTTTAATTTTTCTGTTGGAACAGGTTACGGACACAGAGCACCATCTGTTTCTGAAGGCTACGGATATTACATCTACAATAGTTTTGACCGTTATGATTATATCGGAAATCCTGATTTAAAAAATGAAATTTCGTATGAAGGAAATGCATGCGCAGGTTTTAAAAACGAGAGATTAAGTATTCAAGGGAAAATCAATTATTTCTACATTCAAAACTACATCATTGGTAGAATTTTGAGTATGGGAAGTCCGATGAATTATCAATCAGTTGGTGTAAAAGGATATACGTCATTAGATTATGCAACGCTTTTGAATATGTCAATGAACGCGAGTTATGATATTTTGGAACATTTACATTGGAAAGGAACGTTGACTTACGCCCGCGGAATGGATAATAATGGAGGAAATCTGCCTTTTATTCGTCCGTTGAGTTATCAAACTTCGCTTCATTTTATGCATAAAAACTTCGGAATTCAGACTTCTGTAAATGGCGATTTTGAGCAGATTAATTTTAGCCCTGAATACGGAGAAGATTTAACAGGAGCTTATACAATCTGGAATATTTCAGCCGATTATTCTTTTAAAATTAATAAAGTAAAAACCGTAGTTCAGGTTGGCGCTGAAAATTTATTAAATGAATATTATAGCACTTATGCCGACTGGGGAAATATTCCAAGAATGGGACGTAATATTTTCACTTCTTTAAAATTCAACTTCTAATACAAAATGAAAAAAGTTTTTAGTTTCACAATGATAATCTTATTGCTGTTGGTTTCTTTCCAGCAAGCATTGATTATTGTGCACTTTAAACTGAACCAGCAAAGTATTGAAAACGAATTTTGCGTCAATAAAGCCAAACCAGAATTGCAGTGTCACGGAAAATGTCATTTAAAGAAAGAACTCGAAAAATCGGATCAGAAAAGTGATTTAGAACTTACGAGCATTAGTAAAAGTATTGATATTGTTTTGACTTCGGAAATTGAATTTAAATGCCAGATTATAAGAATATTAAATTCAAGAAAAGTATTAGTTTATAAAGAAATGGGACAAACAGAACCTTGTCTCGAAATTTTTGTACCGCCGCCTATTTTATTTTTTACTAAATGTTGAAAACATTTTTAACACATAGAAACATAGATATATTTCGATGCTTAATAAATAGACTACGAAAAGAAACTAGTTTCTAAAACATAGCTATGTTTGTTAATGCAAGTGAAACGCCTTTTATAAAGCTATAAAACTATGTTTCTATGTGTTAAAAAAATTTCAGAGACAAATTTTAAATAATAAAATAGAAATACAAAAAATTATAAAAATGCAAAATTTAAAAAAATACCTTTTACTATCATTGGCCTCTTTGGCATTCATATCTTGTTCAAGTGATGATGACAATCCAGCGGCAAACAATTTGACTTTAGAATTTAATAATACTTTCAAAAGTACCACAATTGTTTTAGGAAACGCGGCCTCAACCACTGCAACAACAAATACTTCGGCTTCTGGACAAGTGCATCATTTTTCTGAATTGAAATATGTAATCAGCAACATCCGTCTGATCAAAGACAACGGAGATGAAGTTCCATACAATGTAAATGATTTAGATAAAGGTGCGACAGTAATCGATCAGTCAAAAACGGCTTCGTTAAGTTATATTTTAAGTAATGTACCATCTGCAACTTACAAACAGATCAAATTTGGTTTAGGAATTAAACCAGAGCAAAATACTTTAGATCAGGTTAGATTTCCTAATTTCTATGCAGCTGCTGGAGCAAATGACACTGCAATGATGTGGGAATGGGGAAGTGGTTACCGTTTTACAAAAGTAGAAGGTTTTTATGGTACTGATAATAAAGCCATGTCAATTCATACCGGAAGTACGGTTGAAGGAACAAACGGAACTCCTGCAACGTACACACAAGGTGTAAATGCATATCGTGATGTAACTTTAAATCTGACTACAAATGCGGTAGTAGGAAGTAAAGCGCCAAAAATCAAAATCAATGCAGATTTTGATAAATTGTTAAGCGGTAAAACCAATACAATTACACTTTCTACAGGAACTGGAATGAACGATAATGCAACTCCAAATGTTCATACAGCGGCTCAAATGGTAAAATTTGTAGACAATTTAGGTGGAAACGGAACAAGTGATATCTCAGGAATGTTTTCTGTTTCTAGTGTAGAAAACTAAAATCATAATACAGAACCGTTTGTTATTTAGAAAGGCAGACGGTTCTGTTTTAAATTCATTTAAAATGAAAAAAATAATTGTTTTCATATCGATTGTACTGTCATTAGCGTCTTGTAGCAATGAAGATTCTGATATGATTGCTATTGATAATCCAGAAATAGCTTTAAATATTCCGTCTGATTTCCCAAAATTAAATGCTTTTGTTAGTCAAAACAAACCAACTAAATATGGTGTAGAATTGGGTGAAAAGCTTTTTGCCGATAAAAGATTCAGTGCAGACAATACGATTTCGTGTTCCAGCTGTCATATTCAGGCAAATGCTTTTACAGATCAGCATGCTCAAGCTGTTGGAATTGAAGGCAGAATCGGACTTCGAAATACGCCCTCGATTCAAAATTTGGCTTTTATGAAGTTTTACAATTGGGATGGAAGTAAGCTGCAATTAGAAAATCAGCCTTTGGTTCCTATAATCACACATGAAGAAATGGATTCTTCTATTTTGGATGTGATCAATAAAATTAAAGACGATGCGGTTTATAAAGATTTATTCAAGAAAGCTTTTGGAGATGAAAGTGTTACGCCCGACAAAATTTATAAAAGTATTGCGCAATTTGAATACACCTTAATTTCTGCCAACAGCAAATACGATAAAGTAAAAAGAAAAGAAACCTCTTTTACAGAAAGCGAATTACAGGGTTTTCAAACCTTTCAGCAGAAATGTGCGAGTTGTCATGCAACAGAATTGTTTACCGATCAAAGTTTTAGAAATATTGGTTTTCCTTTAAATACAGATACCAATGAAGCGGGTAGAGGAAGAGTTACAGGAATTCCTTCCGATTTTATGAGTTTTAGAGTTCCGTCTCTGCGAAATGTTGAATATACGGCTCCTTATGGAAGTTTTGGACAGTTTTCGAATTTAAGAGCTGTTTTAGATTATTTTGATAATGGCGTTTTGGATGCTGATAATCTTGATCCAATTTTTAAAGAAAATGGAAAGAGAATTCCGCTTACAGAGCAAGAAAAAGATAATCTTATCGCTTTTATGAAAACTTTGAGTGATACGCAATTTGTTGGAAAATAGTTTGCAAACGCCTTATTTATATGATATTTTTAATTTCTTTTTATGAAACAAATTGTTTATAAGGTGTTGATAAATAATAGGTTGTGACCTGTGTTAAAATATTAGTTTGATTCATTAATTGTTTTACATTTATAATGAGATGACAATTAATTAATTTAAAAAATTTGCATATGGGAAGAGCTATAAAACTACAGGTTCGCAAAGAATTAGATGGCAGACAGCAATTTAACTTAATTAAATTGAAAGGTACTTTAATTACTAAAGGTTACACCGAAATTATTCACATCAGCGACAAGGATGAAGAATTTCATATTAACTCTTTCGAGACCGAAGCAAAAAATGAAGTAAAAGAATTTATTTTAGATTTTATCGTCAAAGAAAATCTAAGTAATACGATTAGTGTTCTTGTGTAATAAACTTTAAACAGAATATTACACAAAAACATTTTTAGAAGTAAGATATAGCTCTAGAAAGAATTGTATTTTTATCCAGATAATTGTTCTGATTCTTGAAAATTATCTAATTTCTTGTCCCAAATCTCCCCAATCTATTACCTAATTTTACGAAATAACCATTCGTTATTATCTTCTGCACAAATGCTGATGCGATTTGTTGTAGGTAACACAATTTTAAAACTAAATGGAATCAGATATAGAAGCATTTCTAAATTCAGTTAAACAAATTTGTCCCAATGTGACAGATGATGAACTGGCGCAGTATGCTTCAAAACTTACTATTGAAGAGTTTGACAAAAAAGATTATTTTCTTCAATTCAGGAAAGTGCAAAAATGTATTGGTTTTGTGGTAAATGGTTTGGTTCGCTCCTCTTTTGTAGATAAAGATGGAAATGAAATTACCGTCGGTTTTTATTCCGAAGGAGATTACGCAACACATTATCCTGCCTTTATCACACAACAACCCAGTAAATATTCGATTCAATGTCTGGAACCGACAACAATGGTTTGTCTTTCTTATGAAAACATGCTGTGGATTTACGAACATTTACCCAATTTGGAAAGATACGGTCGATTAGTTGCTGAAGAAATTTTAAAACGACAACAGGCACGCATTGAAAGCTTCATATTTCAAACCGCTGAAGAACGTTATCTCGATTTTATAAAACACCATTCTGGACTGTTTAACAGAGTTTCTATTTCTCATCTCTGTAGTTTTTTAGGTATTGAAAGACAGTCGCTTACCCGAATTCGACAAAAATTAGCCCATCAATAATATTTTGACACATTTGTGTCAGGAACGCCCTCGCTTTATTTAAAATCTTTG
>NZ_DASWYK010000043.1:0-28031 GCF_036405015.1 Flavobacterium sp.
AAGATACAGCGCACAGCACGACCCGGAGGGAAACGCCATGAATCCAAATTAACTATAAAACAGAATTAGTTCCTTTTTGGAGTCATTTCAAGAAGCTCCTCCATATTGTTGGGAATCGTATATAAAATTATGTTTTTGGAATATTGATAGTCGACTGAATTACGATCTAAAATGGCAGGAAGAATTAATAAAAATATTAGAAATATAAGTGACTTAAAAATTACACCGAATTCTACATGGTTGATAAGCTGAAATGACTCAGACAGGTTATAGTAAACTCGAAAAGGGAGTGAGTAATATCAGTTTTAAAAAATTAGGAACAATTGCTGCGGAGTCTTATTTAACGACTACTGAGTTATGCTTGTTTATGCTTTTTTTTCTTTCTTCCTGTCCAGATCAATAAACCTGTTATGGGAAGGGTAACTGCAAAAAGACAGACTAAAAATGCCAATATTTTTGTTGGATATCCGTAGATACTTCCTGTGTGAATTGGGTAAATTAAACGCCTTATTTTATCTCCGTTACTAAAAGATTCATAGGGTTTCGTCTTTATAATTTTACCAGTGTATTTATCAAAATAGGCCATACTGGAGATATTTGGGATTGATTTCTCAGTATTCAGTTTAATGACCATAAGACTGTTAATGGTGTCAGACGGTATTCTGATTTGAGTATCACCTTTGAATTTATAAATACTATCCGTTTTTGAAAATATCTTTTGGTAAAAAAATGTATCATTTATTTTAGCATCAGTCTTTGTTGGATTCTCTACTTTGGCTGAAGGTTTTTTAGTAGTTCCGTCTGCTAACAAATAAATACCACTTTCAAACCATTTGTATGACCAAGTTAAACCTGTTAAAGAAATAATCAACAAGACTAAAAAAGTGTAAAATCCGAAAGTGGAATGAAAATCCCAATTGATTCTTTTAAAAGAAGCACTCCATTTTACGGTTAATCTCTGCTTCAGATTTTTAAGTTTTTTAGGCCACCACAAAATCAGGCCTGATAAAAGCATAAAAACAAATATAAGACAACTGATTCCTGTAACTGCTTTTCCAAATTCTCCTAAAATCAAATGACGGTGAAGATCGAGTACAACAGAAAAAAATCGGCTTTTTTCGGCGATACTCGTTTGTACTTTTCCTGTATAAGGATTAACTGCAAAAATCAGGTCTTTTTTGTTCGAATCAGTTCCAGTAATAATTAACGTTCTCTCACGATCGTGAAAAGTATGAATGCGTTCGATTTTTGTAATGTGATACTCTTTCTGAATCTTTGATACTATAAGGTCAACAGAAAGTTTTTCGTTTTTAACTTCTGTGACTTTATAAAACTCAGGATTGAAAAACTCATCAAGTTCTTCTTCAAATACCAATAAGCTTCCTGAAAGAGCCACTATAAACACAATTAGCCCGGACGCAAGTCCGAGCCAAAGGTGTAGTAAACCAATATTTTTTTTTAATGTTTTATTCATTTTATTTCGTTCGCATTTTTTTCAAATATAAAACAATGATTTTTAAAATGAATACCCTAATGTTAAAAGCCAGTTTGAAGGTGCTCCAGGAAATAAACGGATATAATCATATCCTCCAACCCAATAAGTTTTGTTTAAAATATTATTCGCATTCAGCTGAATTTTAAATTTATTGATGTTGTAGTACAAGGCCCCGTTAAACAAAGTATATCCAGGAAGCGTTTCTGTAGTAGTCTGGCTCATGGTACGAGTTGTAGCGAAATTAGACCCCATAGCGATTCCAAAATCTTTTAAAGCGCCATTGGTAAAATTGTAGCGAGTCCAGATATTTCCCTGTTGTCTTGGAGTGTTTGCTTTTTGTCTTCCCACTTCAACTTCAATCGGGCTTTCGGTAATAAAAGCTTCATTATAAGTATAAGCAGCAGAGATACTCCAGTTACGGGTAATATTCCCGTTCAGATCAATTTCGATACCTTTGGATTCTTCTTCACCAATAGATCGCATTAAATCAGGATTTGTAGTATCATTAGCTGGATACAAAGTGTTTTTTTGCTGAATTTTGAATACGGCAACTGTCACAAAAAGTTTTTCTTTAAACCAAGATGATTTTCCTCCAAACTCGACCATATTACTTTCTAAAGGATTAAATGGTCCTCCAGCATTTGGATTTGCCAAAGTAGAGGCTGTTTGAGGATTATAACCTTGCACATAAGTTCCGTATAAATTGATATTCGGATTAAGTGTGTAAGTAAGACCAAAACGAGGTAAAAAAGAATGCTGTTTTACTTTGGTTTCTGTTGCTTTCTTAAAATTAACCTTATCTGTATATTCATCGTAACGAATACCAATTAATGCCTGAAAAGCACCAAATTTAATATGATCCTGAAGATAGATTCCGTACAATGAATAGTAGGTAGGATCAACTTGACGGGCAACATAAAAATATTTACTCATATCCTTTAACTGTTGCGAAGCAAATGGGTTGCTCAAATCAAAATGAGCCACGTTTGGTACCGGATTTCCTTTACTGTCCAGCAAATAATTAGCTTTGTTCGCAGGATTGTAAGTAGCTATAAAACCATTGTTGGCTGCATTTCTATAACCACTAGCCGTTAATTGTGAACCACCTGTAGGAACTTGCTCTTGTGCATAATCAAAACCTGCAATTAAATTATGATCTAGAGCACCTGTTTTAGCTTCATATTTAAAGAAAGTAGAAAGATTGTCGATGTAACGTTTACGTTTACGCATAAAAACCTGCATTTCGATTGCCGTCGGAATCGTACTTCCGTCACCTGCAGAAGCATATTTATTAGCACCACGGTGTTCTAATAGATCTTCATTGTAGCCCGTTCTAATGTATGATCCTGAAAACGATAGGCGATCTGAAAACTGGTGATTTAAAGAGGTCGTAACGATGTATGTTTCCTCTTTTAAATAGTCGTTTGTTGAGTTTAATGAATTTGAAGTTTTTGTAGAATATAGATTATCTTCATAAGTAGATTGACCTCTGTCCAAATTTCCGTTTGAGCTGCTGTAAATCAAATCAAAATTTACACTTGTTTTATCATTTGGAAGAAAAGAAAGGGAAGGAGCAACAACAATATTCTTATCATATTGTAAATCTCTAAATGAATTGGCATTTTCATAACCTAAATTCAAGCGGTATAAAAGTGATTTGTCTTCCGTCAAAGGTCCAGTAAAGTCAGCTAAAGCTCTAAGGGTGTTAAAACTTCCTGTAGAAAAACTGACACTGTTTGCTGCCTGGTCTAGTGGTTTTTTAGTCACACGGTTTAAAACTCCTCCTGGAGATGCATTTCCAAATAAGGCAGATGAAGGACCTTTTAGAACTTCAACACGTTCTAAATAATTGGCAAGTGGTTGCTTCCAGAAGCCTGTTGAAGTACGCATACCATTTAATAATTGTGTATTGCTTCCTCCATTGACTCTAAAACCTCTGATAGAGATATCATCATAAAAAGTAAACTGGCTTACACCACTAAAATTTTTGACAACTTCACCAACACGAATCGCTCCCTGATCTGCAATTAGTTCTTTTGTTGCATACGAAACAGCCTGAGGAAGATCTTTTAGAGCAATCTCTGTTTTTGCACCAATAAAAGATTTTGTATTGCGGTATGACTTTTCTTTTCTTCCCGTAATTTCGACTGTCTGTAACGTATTGACATTTTCTTGTAGAATAATAGAAATTTCAAGGTTTTCATTTTCATGTAGATCAACAGTTTTTTCTTGAGTGGAAAAACCCATTGCTGAAAAGTGAATAGTGTAGGTTCCTGGGGCTAGATTTGTGATTTCAAAATTTCCTTTATCGTCGGAAGTTGTATTTTTTTTAAGGCTTTTGATTGCGATTGAAGCATAAGAAACAGCTTCGTTAGATCCAGAAATAAGTTTTCCGGTAATTTTTGCATTTTGGGCCATGCTGATATTACAGGCAGCACAAAATAACAATAAGTAAATGAACTTCATGATGGTTATTTAAGATTTTAAGGAGGCAAAGTTACTTTTATTTAGAATAAATACAAATAAAAGCACTTGGAAAATTTATGATAAATTTAAATGTGGAATAATGGGAACTTTAGAATCATTTTTGCCAAATGGTAGAATCTCTCTGGTTTTCTAAAACCAAATTACGATGAGAAAATAGGACAGTTAGAACAACTGTTACTCTGGAAAGTTTTTGGGGTTTGTTATCTTTATATTGGAATTTTTCAACGATCCAGATATTATTAGATTTCTTTTTTCTGAATGACATTCAATTCTCTGTTAAAAGAATTTCGATATTTTTTGATGTATTCTGAAGGTTTCATTCCAAATAATTTTACGAATTGCTGACGGAAATAACGCTGATCTTCGATACCAACCATCGGACCAACCTGTGCAATGTTGATATTTTCCGTAAGCATAATCACAGCGGCTCTTCGAATTCTGATTGATCGGATAAAAACATTTACGGTTTCTCCTGAAATAGCTTTAATCTTTTTATAAAGACTTGAATGACTCATTCCCATAGCAGCCGAAAAAGTCTTCAAGTTAAATTCGCTGTTTTCAAGATTTGCTTCTACGATTTCTATGCATTTGTCAAGAAACTCTTTGTATTCGACAGGAACTTTATTGATGTTTTCACGAAGTGTTATACTATCTAGGAAGTATTTACGTAGTTGTCCTCTATTTCTAAGCACAGAATCAACTCTTGCCAGCAGTATATCACTGTCAAAAGGTTTAGTCACATAATCATCGGCGCCTTCTGTAATACTTTGGAGATGAATGTCGTTACTGGTTGTAGCTGTTAGGAGTATAACTGTAATATGGCTCAAATCATCATTTTGTTTGATTTTTTTGCACAAATCCAAACCGTTCATACCTTCCATAGAAATATCACTCAGTACAATATCGGGCATATGTTTTTCTATCAATTTTAATCCATCAAGACCATTAAAAGCTGAATAAACAATATAGTTTTTAGAGAAAAGTTGTACCAGATAATGATTCATTTCAGGATTATCTTCAACAATCAACAATACCCGTTTCGTACTAACCAGCTCTTCAGGAAATGAAGGCAGATTTTCTTTTTCATACGTATTTTGCGCTGGTAATCCTTCGAGAAGTTCACCAACAAGTGGAGACATATGTTGATGATTCTCGTTAATATTCATTTCTGTAAAATGGTTGTTTCCTTTTAGAAGCTTAATCGTGAAGGAAGTGCCTTCTCCAACTTTACTTTTACAGGTTAATTCGCCATGATGCTTATTTACAAAATATTGGGCAACATAAAGTCCTATTCCAAAACCATTGCTAGCTTTGGATTGAATTTGTTTGAATTTTTCAAAAATAGTATCGATATCATTTTCATCGATTCCACTTCCAGTGTCCGATATAACTATTGAAACATCATTACTGTTTTCAAGTACTTCAATAGTGATTGATCCTTTATTAGGCGTAAATTTAAAAGCATTTGAAATTAAGTTAAAAAGAGTAATTTCTATTTTTTCATAATCACCGTATATTTCGGTTGCTATTTTTTCTTCAATAAATTGATAATTGATGTTTTTAGCAGCAGCCATTTGTGTAAAACTTTCGTAGATTTCACGACAAAGCATGTTTAGATTAATCTTTGAAACTTTTAGTTCATCAAGATCCGTTTCGGCTTTTCTAAACAATAATAACTGATCTGTAAGACTCAATAGTCGTTTAGCGTTTTTATACGCAAGACTTAGGTCTAAATCATTTTCAGGTTGCTTTTTTCTTTCAATTGCACTCTTAAGAGGATTTATAATTAAAGATAGAGGAGTACGCAATTCATGAGCCATATAAGTAAACATAGAAAATTGTTTTTCGGCATGTTCCTTATCTTTTTTATGCTCCATTCGGGCAAGTTTTATTTCATAGCGTAGTCTTTCCTTGTTTTTGTGATAATTTACGTAAGCATAAATCGCAGCGATTGCAGCAATGAGATAAAAAGTGTACGCCCACCAAGTTCTATACCAAGGCGGAAGTATTTTTACCGTTGCCAGTGTTACTTCATTTGTCCAGTTGCCAAAGACATCAGTTATTCTTACCTTAAAAGTATAAGTGCCTTCGGTTAGTCTTGAATAATTTGCGCGGTTATTTTTTGAAGTAAAATTCCAATTTTTGTCCCAGCCTTCTAAAAAGTAAGCAGTATTGATTTTTTCAGAGTTAACATAGTCAAGATAGACAAAATCAAAACTTAATGCCGATTTATCGTAGGGAAGCTCAGCAGCGGTTATCATTTCCAGTTTTTTCTCTGTTACATAAGGACTATTTACTGGTAAAGACTGATTGTTTACCAATAAATCATTCAATAGAAATTTGCCTGTATTTTTTTTGTCTTTAATGCGGTCAGGAAAAAAAACATTGAATCCGTTTATACCTCCAAAAATAAATTCTCCTGTAGAAAGTTTCGTGCCTGCATTCCAACTAAATTGAGTACCTTGTAATCCATCAGTGATCCCAAAATTTCTAAAAGTATTGTTTTTAGGATTAAATCTTGAGATTCCGTGATAGGTACTCATCCATAAATTTCCTTGTTTGTCTTCTAAAAGACGAAGTACTGTATTACTCGAAAGACCATTTTGAGTGGTATATTTTTTATAAGTTCTTGTTTTTCTATCAAATAAAAGCAGTCCGCCTTCTACTGTACCGATCCAAAGATTGTTGTTTTGATCTTCTGCGATACATCGAATGTTATAATCAGAATGATAGTTTTTTACTTTTTTTGTTTTTGAATCAATTTCAAAAAAAGAATTGAATGTTCCGCCCCAGATTTTTCCGTCTTTGGTTTCGTAAAGACAAGTAACATCGCGTAAAGTATTGCTGTAACAAATGAATTTATTTTGTTTCCTGTCAAACTGATAAAGCGCACCTGCATTAGTTACAGCTAGCCAAAGCGTGTTTTTTGAATCTAAAAAGAGCAACCATGATTCTTGTTCTGCTTTTTTAGTGAATTGATTATAAATCGAAAAATTTTGAATTGCCTTTGATTTTGGATCAATACGACAAACTCCGCCTTTCCACATCGCAACCCAAATGGCATTGTCAGAATCTTTGACGATGCTTGTAACAAAATTGCTCTGAATTTTTCTACCAGCAGATGATGTAGTAGAGTACACTTCATAACTATTTTGTTTTCTGTTCCAATATCGTATTCCAGCTCCATCCGTACCAATCCATATGTTTTTCTTTTCGTCTTCACAGAAAGAAAGTATAAAGTTTGCAGCTGGATCTTCATCTTCTTTATTAGTAAGCGGATCTTTGCTTTTGAAGTGATTAAAATAAAGCGGTTTTTTACCCATCATACTTACGCCACCACGAAGGGTTCCGAACCACATTTCACCATTTTTACTTTGAAAAATGTCGTACAAAGATTTACTGTTAAGTAAAGCAACAGGACCGTTGGCACGATATAAAACAGGAGAAGTTTGATTTTTTGTAAAAGTAAAAAGGCCAGCACCATCAGTTGCAATCCAAAGTCTATCTTCCTGTTGATAAAAATCACGTACAACCGTTTTTTCTGTAAAGTAATTTTTAGAATAGTTATTTAGGCTTTGATTATATAGAAATGCACCTTCATCTGAGCCAATCCAAAGTCCTTCTTTTGTTAATTTAATGCAATTTGCACCAGTAATTGTATTGTTTAAAAGTGTTAGTTTTTGTGATTTAATATCAAATTTACAAAGCCCTTTTCCTGTTATAAAAACGTAAAAAATATTTTGATTGGCATTGTATGCTATCGATCTGGCTATGTAATCTAATCTTCCGTTGAAAGGTATTGCTTTTCCAGTTTTTTTACCTTCTTTAAAAATTACAATACCTTCTTTTGTAGCTACCAAGATAATCTGTAGAGAATGTACTGCGATGATTTCGTAAGCAGTACCATTTAAAGTTTTGATTTTTTTGTTGGTATCATAAAATTTTAAAGGACTAAAAGAAGAGCGTTCGGCATTAAAAACGACAGGACCTGCAGTTGTTCCTATCCACAGATTATTTGCATAGTCGCCTTCAATACAGCTGATCGCATTTCCTTGGATAGAGTTGGGATCCGTATGAATATTGCGGTAAATTTTAAAATCGTTCCCGTCATATCTGTTGAGTCCGTCAAAAGTTCCAAACCACATATAGCCATTTTGGTCTTGATATATCGTCGCAACAGAATTATTAGAAAGTCCAGATGAAATATCAAGATGCTTGATTGGGAAATTTTGTCCAAAAGCACTTATAGAAAGTAGACTAATAATAAGAAAGGACTTTAGCTTATCCATAAATGTTTTTTAAAATGCTTGTCGCTTTTTGATATTAGAAAAATAGAAGCTTGCGATCTGAAATCTGGATCATTTTTAAATCAGTAAATGTTAAATCTGCATAGGTTGCGAAATTAGTGATTTATTGGATAAACTGTAAAAGTAACATTTGTTTTTTAGATGAAGTAGATGATGTAATTTGTGTTTTTCTATATAATTAAACCGCAGGAACTAAATCTTTCCAACTTATTTTTGAAAAAATGGATCGATTATACGGCATTAGTTAAATGATTATTAAATACATTGTTAAAGTGGTTAATTATTTCTTTAGTCGTTTTTTTTAGGGTAAAAAATTGACAAATATGTTTTTGCTAAGCCTTGAAGCTGTGCTTTTACGAAATTGTCCCCTTTTATAAATGAATTTTTCCCTGTCTTAAAAACTCGTTGTGCCCTTAATTTGCAATGTCTGTTGATTAGCTACAACGTTTGAAAAATAGAGTCTTATTTTTTGTTGAAAGCGAATCAATAAAAACAAACAAACTAATTATCTTAACCAAAACCACTTTAACATGACCAACACTTCAATTAAAATTTAAAGGAAATCCTTTTTCTTATTATTAAAAAAATAGTGTAAAATTAATTTTAGAAGCAGATTCTAATCTTTTAAAAAAACAATTACTCCAAGAAAGTTTTTTGACAAGCTCACTTCATTATAGATTATAAATTCTGCCATTAAATTGTATTTTATACTAATTAATGAATCTAACTTAAAACCAAACCCAATTAAAAAAGTATGAAAAGAATTAAATCCAAATTTTTACTTTTATTACTCTTGCTACCTTTTTGTGTTTTTGCTCAGAACACAATAAGTGGTGTCGTTATTGAAAAAGGCACCAATCAGCCCATACCTGGAGTAAATGTAAAAGTATCAGGTGCAAATATTAGCACCTCTACGGACTTTGATGGAAAATTTCAATTACCTGGAGTAAAAGCAGGTAGTCAAGTTACATTTTCTTTTACCGGTTTTGTCAATCAAACCATAACAGTTGGCGCCCAAAAAAATCTAAACATTACTCTTGAAGAAGATACAAACCAACTGAAAGAAGTAGTAGTTCAGGTAGGTTACGGAAGCGTCAAAAAGAAAGATGCTACAGGATCTGTTACAGCACTTTCTACAAAAGATTTTAACAAAGGAAACAACATTACTACAGAAAATCTCCTTAATGGTAGAGTAGCCGGTTTAACGGTAAACTCAACGGGAGCACCAGGTTCTAGTTCTCAAATTAGAATTCGAGGAGGAAGTTCACTTTTTGCAAGTAACGATCCTCTTATCGTAATCGACGGATTGCCTCTCGATAATGCTACAAATACAGGTTCTTCTTCTTTTTTGGCATCATTAAATCCAGCAACTGTTGAATCGATTACAGTTTTAAAAGACGCATCGGCTTCTGCAATTTATGGTTCTCGTGCTGCTAATGGTGTTATTATTATTACCACTAAAAAAGGAAGCAAAACATTATCTGTAGATTATAATGTACAATATGCTGCAGGTTCTCTGACTAAAACGGTTGATGTTTTTAGTGCAGATGAATTTAGAAGTGTTATCGCAGACAGAAGAAGCGATGATGTTGATAAATTGGGAACTGCGAATACAGATTGGCAGAAAGCAATTTACAGAAACACAGGTACAATAGATCAGAGTTTAGCTGTTAGAGGAAGTTTATTTAATATTATTCCAACAAGTTTAACTTTGGGAAATACAGACCAACAAGGACTTCGTTTGACGAATAATTTTAAACGAAACACGGTTGGTTTAGTAATGAATCCAACGTTTTTGGATAATCATTTAAAACTTAGACTTTCTGCTAATTATACAGACGAAATTAACAGATTTACTGATGCTGTAGAAGGATCTGCTATTGGTTTTGATCCAACACAGCCTATTAAAGTGGAAGGCGCGCCTTATGGTGGTTATTTTGAATATACAACAGGTGTAGATGCTAATGGAAATTATCCTTTGGTGGCAACAGCTGCTAGAAACCCTGTTTCTCAATTGCTCAATACAAATGACAGAGGAACAAACAACAGAATTTTCGGGAATTTTGAAATTGATTATAAATTTCATTTTCTACCTTCTTTAAGAGCTGTTTTAAATGTTGGTTTTGATGAATCTAATGGAGAAAGAAGAAGATTGGTTGGTGCCAATGCTGGTTCTGCTCCTTCTAACAACAACATTCCTTATGGAACAAATGAATACACAGAACAAACTAGAAGAAATAAGTTATTAGATGGTTATTTAGTATATAACAAAACGTTTAATGCTTTGAATTTTGAGTTGACGGGAGGATATTCGTATCAGAAATTCCAGAGTTCAAAGTTTGAAACCGGAAATATTTTAAATCCGGATTTGCCATCTACTTTTCCTGAAACAACTCTAGATACAGATGTTGTTTTAATAGGATTCTTTGCCAGAACAAATTTAAACTTTAGAGACAAATATTTATTAACGCTATCTTACAGAAGAGATGGTTCTTCAAGATTTGAAGAAGCGAATCGTTGGGGGAATTTTCCTTCTGTAGCTTTTGCATGGAAAATCAAAGAAGATTTCTTTAAAGATAGTCAAACGTTATCTGACTTAAAATTAAGGTTAAGTTATGGAATTACAGGACAACAGGATATTCCTGAACCAAACGGTTATTTACAAAAATATCAGGTTGGAAGCGGAAATTCTGAATACTATTTTGGCGCAAGTCCAGTTCCTGTTGCGCTTCCTTCAAAAAGAACAAATAACTTGAAATGGGAAGAAACTACTTCATATAATGCGGGTCTTGATTTTGGATTCTTAGACAATCGTTTATCGGCGGGACTTGATGTGTATTATAAAGAATCTAAAGATTTATTAGTAAATGCAGCAATATCTGATGGAAGTAATTTTTCTAATCGTGTGTATCAAAACGTTGGAAGTTTTACCACAAAAGGGGTCGAGTTTACGATTAATGCAAATGCAATTAAAACAGAAGATTTTAACTGGAATATGAATTTTAATTTTTCCAAATTCGAAAGAAGAATTAAAAATTTAGTTAACGGAACCGATATTTTTTTAGGAGACAATATTGCGGGTACAGGAACTCCAGGGCAAATTTTCAGAGAAGGTTATACGCCATATTCTTTCTATGTATACAAACAATTATATAATAATGAAGGAAAACCAATCGAGGGTGCGTTTGTAGATCTAAATGGTGATAATGTGAGAAATGATTCTGATAAATACATTTACAATAATCCAGACCCAGATTTTACATTAGGTTTTGCCTCTAATATGAACTATAAAAAGTTTGACTTTTCATTCAACTTAAGAGCAAGTATTGGAAATCGAATTTTTAATGCTGTCGATGCCAGCAGAGCGCAATATGATGCTATGGAAAACGGAGGGGTTTTAAGTAATGCTCCATCTCAAATACTAGAAACCAATTTTCAGACAACTTCAAATGTTGTTTTATCAGATCTTTATATTGAAAATGCATCATTCTTGAAAATGGACAATATCACTCTAGGATATACATTTGGTAACTGGCTAAACAGCAAATCTACATTAAGAATATCTACGGGAGTTCAGAACGTTTTTGTATTGACAAAATACAGTGGTTTAGATCCTGAAATTACAAATAATGGTGTAGACAAAACGATTTATCCAAGACAACGATCCATTTTGTTTGGTGTTAATCTTAAATTTTAATAACGAAATCATGAAAAAATATATAGTAACAACAATAGTTGCACTGACTTTGATTTTTCAGTCTTGTACAGATGATTTAAATGTAGTTTCTAAAGATGACGACGTTCTTTCTTCTGATGTATTGTTTTCTACGCCTGACGGATACAAAAAAGCATTTGCAGGAGTTTACGGAAATCTAACTTTAACTGGTGTACTTGGTCCTGATAACTCTTCACTTGAAGGTGTAGATGCTGGAACAAGTCAGTTTACAAGATGTTTATTGTACATGCAGGAATTAACTACAGACGAATTGGTTTGGAGTTATGAGAACGATGCGGGAACGGCAGAATTACAACGTAATATTTGGACAGCCGCAAATCCTGTTATCTTAGGAATGTTTAGTAGAACAATGGTTTCTGTTTCTTATGCAAACGAATTTTTACGCCAGAGTACTCCAGAAAAATTAAGTTCAAGAGGTATTACAGATGCTGCGACTTTAGCAGATATTGCACTTTATCGTCAGGAAGTTCGTGTTTTAAGGGCATATGCTTATTATAACATGATGGATTTATTTGGTAAAGCTCCAATGTATACTGAAAATGATCCTATTAACTTTAGAGGGCCTGAGTTTAACAGAAAACAATTATTTGAATATATTGAAACTGAATTAAAAGCAGTTTTACCTGATTTAAAAGCAGCCAGAACAAACGAATACGGAAGATTAGATAAAGCTATGGCACAAATGATTTTGGCTAAAATGTATTTGAATGCTCAGGTTTATATTCAAGCGGATCGTTATAATGATTGCGTTGCAATGTGTAATGCAATTATTGATGGTGGTTATACTTTAAAACCAAAATATCTGGATAATTTCAAGGCTGATAACAATACTTCTCAGGAGATTATTTTCGGAATCCAGTCAGATGGAGCAGTTTCTCAAAACTGGGGAGCAACAACTGTTTTAACAAATGGACAAATTGGTGCTTGGGAGAATAATGGAGCCGACTTCGGAATTGGTGGCTGGACAGGAGCACTTAGAATCAGAAAAGAATTTGCTCAGAAATTTGACGGGGCAAAATTCACTCAGGATACAAGAAATACAATCGGAAAAGGTGTTGCCGGTGATCCAGGAAAACAAAGATCTATCGATATTGATGATATTGGTGTAAAAACGCAAGGTTATATTTTATCTAAATTTTCTAATAAAACATCAACAGGAGTTAACGGAATCAGTTCTACATACGCTGATACTGATTTCCCTTTATTTAGATTGGCAGACGTTTATTTAATGTATGCAGAAGCCACTCTAAGAGGTGGAAACGGAACAACTAGCCAAGCATTAAGTTATGTAAACGCTTTGAGACAAAGAGCAAACAATAATTCTACTGTTGGAAATATTACTTTAGGCGAATTGACACTTGACTTTCTAATTGATGAAAGAGCACGCGAGTTACATTGGGAAGCACACCGTAGACAAGATTTAATTCGTTTTGGAAAATATACCGGAGGATCTTACAACTGGGCATGGAAAGGAAATTCTTCAAAAGGAATTGCTATTCCTTCCTATATGAGCGTTTTCCCGATTCCAGAAGGATCTTTAGGAGCCAATAGAAATTTAACTCAAAATACAGGTTATTAATTTTTTTAACTTAAACGATATACAAATGAAACATATATATATAATATTTATTGCAGTACTTGTACTGACTGGATTTTCGTCTTGCGAAAACGAAGAAAATTTAATGATTTTAGAACCTCAAGAGGCAGCGTTTTCTCTTATAACTCCAGAAAGTGGTTCTTCTACGATTTTAAATAAAGAGACACCAAACAATACGGCTCTTACTTTTACTTGGGAAAAAGTAAATTACGGAACTCCGACAATTGTAACTTATACCGTGCAATTTGCTGCCAGCAATACTGAGTTTGCAGCACCGGTAGATATTACATCTTCTACTAATACTCATGCCACAATTACAGTAGCAGAATTAAATACAAGAGCACTTGCTCTCGGACTTACTCCAGATGTTGAAGGGACAATCGATGTGAGAATTAAATCTACTGTTGGAACAACGCTTTCTGAACCAAAACTTTCTACACCAATTACAATTCAATTAACTCCTTACAGAGGTGTGTTTCCTAAGGTTGATTTGTTTTTAGTAGGACCTGGTACTGCAGCAGGATGGAGTGTAACCAGCAATAATATGCCAATTTACAGAGATCCAAAAGAGCCAGCAAAACAATATTATACAGGATTTTTTAATAAAGATGGTTTTAAACTAATTGAACAAATTGGTTTCTGGGCTCCAGCTTATGGAACAAACGGTGCGAAAGTACAGTACAGAGCAACAGAAGGTGACACTGATCCAGGTGTTTTCCCAACGACTGCTTCAGGTTATTACAGTTTTGAAATTAATCTTGAAGAGTTAACATACAAAATTACACCTTACACAGGACCAATGACAACGTATGTTACAATTGGTTTAACAGGATCTGTGTTAACAGGTAATGATGCTGGATGGGATACAGAAGTTCCTTTGGTGAAATCTGCATTTGATTCGCATATTTGGAAAGTTACTCAAACTTTAAAAGCTGGAAAAATGAAATTTAAAGCTAATAATAGTTGGGATGTTAGTTGGGGTGACAATGGTGGTGATATTTTTATTGTTGAGGCTGGAAAATATGAAATCTGGTTCAATGACTTAGATGGACGTTATATGTTTATACCAACTCCATAAATTGAATTAAAAGAAAGAAACCTCAATGGAACTTGTTTTGAGGTTTCTACTTTCTTTAAAAATCAAAATTTTCACTTTTATAACTCATATAATGAAAAAATATATAAAGATTTTGGGATTACTGATTGTAACCGTAATTCAATTTTCGTGCTCCAATAATGATTCTGGAGATACTGAAGTAGTCAATCCACCAGATGCGAATGATACTTTTATCAGAGCATCAGATGTTTCTTTTCTTCCACAAATGGAATCTTTGGGAACTAAATTTTACAGTAACGGCAAAGCAGAACCAATGCTTACCACATTAAGAAATGCAGGTTGTAATACAGTTCGAATTCGTTTATGGAAAAAACCTGTAAATGGTCGTTCTGGTTTAAGCGAAGTAAAACAATTAGCTCAAAAAGCAAGACAAGCTGGTTTAAGAGTTTGGCTTACAGTTCACTATTCTGACGATTGGGCTGATCCAGGAATGCAGACAACTCCTGAAGAATGGAAAAATTTATCGTTTACCGATTTAAAAACCGCTGTTACCGATTATACAGCAACAATAATTTCAGAAATCAATCCGGATATTATTCAAATTGGAAATGAAATCAATAGCGGATTATTGTGGCCTCAAGGAAATTTAATCAGTAACGAACAACAATGTCTTGCAATATTAAGCGCTGCAAGTGCTGTAGTACGAAGTAAAGCTCCAAACACCAAAATAATGATTCATTATGCAGGAGTCGATGGTGGCGCAACAGATTGGTTTTTCACTAAAATGAAAAATGTTGATTACGATTATATTGGACTATCGTATTATCCTGTTTGGCATGGTAAAGATTTAAATGTAGTAAAAAATACAATTGAAGCTCTAGGAAAGAAATTCAGTAAAAAGGTTCTGATTGCTGAGACGGCTTATCCTTTTACATTGTTACATAACGATCAGACAAACAATATTGTAGGAACAAGCGATCAATTGGTATCTGGTTACCCTGCAACTCCTGCTGGACAAAGAACTTTTGTTATGGATATTAAAAATATTGTAAAATCATCAGAGTTTGGGCAAGGATTTGCTTATTGGGGTGGTGAATGGGTTGCTTTTAAAGGACCACAATCAACAACAGGTTCTACATTCGAAAATCAGGCTTTGTATAGTTTTGATAATAATGCTTTATCAGTAATGCAAGCTTTCAGTAAAGACTAAAATATGAATAAATCACGTAAAATTATATCATCATTGATGATAGCTGCTATTTTATTTACTTCGTGTAAATCGAAAATGGTAAGCGAAAAAGATTCATTTTCAAAAGGAGCAGATATCGGCTGGTTGCCACAGATGGAAGCAACGGGATATAAATTTTATGATGCAGACGGTTCTCAAAAAGACTGTCTGCAATTATTAAAAGATCGCGGTATAAATACCGTAAGGTTGCGTGTTTGGGTAAATCCGAATGATGATAAAGCGAGTGGGCATTGTAGTCCTGAAGAAACGGTTGTCATAGCAGTGCGTGCACAAAAAATGGGAATGCGAATTATGATTAATTTTCATTATAGCGATTCATGGGCCGATCCTGGAAAACAAAATAAACCTGCTGCATGGGCAAAACATTCTTTTCCAGAATTGTTAACCGATGTTTACCAACATACTTATGATGTCTTGAAAATGTTGAAAAAAGCAGGAGTAACTCCAGAATGGGTTCAGGTTGGAAATGAAATACCAAGTGGAATGCTTTGGCCAGAAGGTCATACCGATAATTTTAATCAGTTGGCGCAATTGCTAAATAAGGGATATGAAGCAACAAAAGCGATAGATTCAAAAATTAAAGTTATTGTACATTTAGACGAAGGAAATAAAAACGAAAAATTCAGATGGTTTTTTGACAAAGCAACTGAGAACAATGTAAAATATGATGTAATTGGTCTTTCGTATTATCCGTTTTGGCTAAAAACAGATTATAAAGAAAATATCTTAGATTTAGAAAATAATTTAAAAGATATGGTTTCCCGTTACAACAAAGAAGTAATGGTCGTTGAAGTTGGTGGCGATTATACTTTAGAGCAAAATACCAAGGAAATGCTTGAAGCTACGATAAAAGCGGTAAAAAGCGTGCCAAATAATAAAGGTTTGGGTGTTATTTATTGGGAGCCACAAGGCGAAAAAAGTTGGAGTGGTTATCAATTAAACGCTTGGCTTCCTGATGGAAAACCTTCTCCGGCATTGGATGCTTTTAAATAATAAAATATTAAATTTTACCATTAAGGCATTAAGTTTATTAAGTCAAGCTTTGTCAAGAAAATTAAGTTAAGCTTAATGCTCTTGATTTTTAATAAAAAAACAAACGCAAAGCTTAATTAACTTAATGCCTTAATGGTGGAAAAAAAATTAAAACAAAAAATGAAACTAATTTTTAAATCAACATTATTCTTTTCTCTACTGATTTTTTCATCAGGAAAAATGATGTCACAATCCACTACTATTTTAAAAGATAACTGGCGTTTTTCTAAAGAGGTTAAAGGCGATGCTTTTTCTGTTGATTACGATGCTTCAAAATGGGAAAAAGTGACTGTACCGCACGATTGGGCCATTTACGGACCTTTTGATAAAAAATGGGATCTTCAAACCGGAATCATTGAACAAAACGGTGAAAAAGAAGCGACTGAGAAAACAGGAAGAACTGGAGCATTACCGCATATTGGAACGGGTTGGTACCGCAATACATTTACTATTCCTCAGTTTAAGAAAGGAAAAAAAGCACTCCTTGTTTTTGATGGCGCTATGAGCGAGCCTCAGGTTTATTTAAATGGAAAAAAAATAGGAAATTGGGGCTATGGTTACAGTTATTTCTATATTGATATTACTAATGATTTGCTTATTGGTAAAGAAAATTTGTTGGCTGTAAAATTGACGAATCTGCCATTTTCTTCGAGATGGTATCCTGGAGCAGGTCTTTACAGAAAAGTTAGTGTTATCGTAACTGAGGAGGAAAGTTTTACACAATGGGGAACTTTCATTACTACTCCCGATATGAAAGAAAATAATGCCGATGTTGATATTAAAGCAGAGTTTCATGGCAAAAATGTTTCGATGGTGACCCAAATAAAGGATGCTCAAAATAAAGTTGTAGCAACGCAAAAAAGTACCGAAACGAAAGACGGGAAATTTCATCAAATCATTTCGGTTGCAAATCCTAAGTTATGGAGTCCTGAGACGCCTTATTTATATACAGCCGTAACTAAACTATATTCGGCTGATGGAACTTTAAAAGACGAGCAAAATATAAAATTTGGTATTAGATTCATAAAATATGAACCTAACAAAGGTTTTAGTCTTAATGGTAAAGTGACAAAATTTAAAGGGGTTTGTCTTCATCATGATTTAGGACCTCTTGGAGCAGCTATAAATAAAGCAGCACTCAAAAGACAGCTTACAATTCTAAAAGATTTAGGTTGTAATGCAATTAGAAGTTCTCATAATATGCCTTCTTTCGAGCAGTTGGAATTGGCTGACGAAATGGGATTTATGTTTTTGGCTGAAAGTTTTGACGAATGGGCAAAGCCAAAAGTAGAAAACGGATATAATCGATTCTTTAAAGAATATGCAGAAAAAGACGTTGTAAATTTAGTTAGAGCAACCAGAAATCATCCTTGTATTGTAATGTGGAGTTCAGGAAATGAAGTTCCAGATCAATGGGGAGCCGAAGGGGTAAAACGTGCCCAATGGCTGCAGGACATTTTTCACCGTGAAGATCCTACAAGACCTGTAACTGTTGGTATGGATCAGGTAAAAGCAACTATGGAATCTGGTTTTGGAGCTTTATTGGATATTCCAGGATTAAATTACAGAGTTCATCTTTACGAAGAAGCTTATAAAACCTTTCCGCAAGGATTAATTTTAGGTTCAGAAACAGCTTCGACAGTAAGTTCAAGAGGAATTTACAAGTTTCCAGTTGTTCAGGCGAAAAATAAGCAGTACGATGATTTCCAAAGTTCTTCTTATGATCTTGAAGCGTGCAGCTGGTCTAATGTTCCTGATGATGATTTTGTACTTCAGGATGACAAACCGTGGGTTATTGGAGAATTTGTGTGGACTGGTTTTGATTATCTTGGAGAACCAACACCTTATGATGAAAAATGGCCTTCAAGAAGTTCTTATTTTGGAATTTCAGATTTAGCAGGACTTCCTAAAGATCGTTTTTATTTATATAGAAGCAGATGGAATACAAAGGAAAAAACACTTCATATATTGCCACATTGGAATTGGAAAGGTAGAGAAGGAGAAATTACTCCAGTTTTTGTTTACACTAATTACGATAGTGCAGAACTTTTTGTAAACGGAAAAAGTATGGGAGTTCAGAAAAAGAATAACTCAACTCCACAAAACCGTTACCGTTTGATGTGGAATGATGTAAAATACGAACCTGGAACAGTAAAAGTAGTAGCGTTTGATTCTAACGGAAAAATAGCAGCTGAAAGCGAGGTTAAAACTGCTGGCGATCCTTATAAAATTGTTCTTGAAGCAGACCGCAAAACAATAAAAGCTGATGGCGAAGATATTTCGTTTGTTACAGTTTCAGTGGTAGATAAAAACGGAATTCCATGTCCCACAGCAACTAATGAACTTCAATTTAAAGTAACAGGTGCTGCAACTTACAGAGCAGCATGTAATGGTGATGCTACTTCATTAGAAATGTTTCATGAGGATCATATGAAACTTTTCAGTGGTAAGCTTGTAGTGTTGGTTAAAGCAGTTAAAAATGCTGGAGCGATTCAATTGGAAGTAAAAGGAAATGGACTTCAGACAGGAAAAATTAGTTTAAAGTCTGTACGCTAATCAAATCGTGCTTATTTAGAAGCTTTAATAATTCAATAAACCTGTCTGTATTTTATTTTACAGACAGGTTTATTGCTTCTAGGTAATTACTTCATTTAGTATTAAAGATTTAATTTTAAAAGCTAAATTTTTCTTCTTTAATGGTTTGGGGAAAACGCATCAATCATAAAATTTTGAAGTCCTTCTTCTTCCAGTATTTCAATAGAGAATTCTCCAAAACGTTTAGGAAGCCAAATAATCTTTACCCCGCTTGGAGAGTTAAGACTTTCTTTTGAAAGGGCATTTCCATTTTCATCCTCAGGTTGTATGCCTCTGTCGATAAGTTGATCGAATATCTTTTCAATATCAGGAGTAGAGTAGCAGTGGCGATAGATAGTACCTTCTCCTTTATCATCTAAAAGTTTTTTCAAATTTCCACTTACAGGCTGCACCAGCATAAAATGTTCGAGACCTATTCTAACAACAGCATAACTTACCTGGAGATCGTCTCTTTCCCAAGTATATTTTCGTGAGATTTTAGCTCCCAGCATTTCTGCATAGTAATTACAAGCTGTCTCAAGGTCTTTAACCAAAATATCGATGTGACTGAATTTAAGTTCCATTATATTGTTTTTATGTTTCAGATAGTTAGGTAGTTAGTTTTATCAGCCCTGTTTCATTTTTATCTTATATCTATTGTTTTTTAATATAAATCCATATTTAAAACTGAAGAATGTTGGATGCTATTAAAGAGCAATGGAGATTAAGGCAGATTTTATGTTTGTATATTTAATTTTAAAAATGCTAATATACAAATCCTGCTGAAATAGTTGGTTTTACTATGGTTAAGGATTAATTTTTAGAAAAATTGTAACGTTGTTTTTAGTACAACTGGTTTAATTGCTTTAAACAATTGATTAAGTTTTCTGCGTCTCCTACAAGTTTTTTTTCTACATCAATTTTTATAAAATTATTTTTTTTGACAATAATAATTTTATTTTTTTTGAACATCAAACTGAGATTTATCAATAGGAATATTAAAGTAATAAAAACGATTTTTAGAGTTACTTCGGAAGGTTTTAGAATATAAAAAAGAATAGTTACTGTAAATAATATAGTGCAACTTAAGTAGTTTGTTTCTCTTTTTATAAACCTAACTTTTACAATGTCTTGTGTTCGTATCGTTCTTTTTTGATTATAAATCAAAAGACTTATTCGGTCAGCATAAAGTGTTCCAAAATTGTTTTGATAAATATGTGGCATTGCTACTGTAATTCCAAACGTTTTTATAATTCAATTACCAGCGTTTAGGCCGGTAATTGAATTTGTACATCTATTGAGCTGTTTTCTTAAACAAACTCTTAGCTTATTGATTACTGTTCAATTTTAACTTGGTTAGATTTAAAATGAAGTTAGAACTTCCCCCAAAAAAGTTCTTTATCAATATCTTGAATAGATTGTTTTACAACAGGTACAAATTTGGTAATGTTTTATGTTTTTTTGAGACCTTTAAAGAAGTAAGATATTCTTAATTATCAATTTTTATCCTTTTAAAGGTTTTATTCTTTGTAGGAAAAATGTTAATCGCTCGATTTTTGAAGAAGATATAGTCAAAGAGAAAGTAACTTTTGATTAAAAAAATTAGTAGAGTTTTAAAATGACGGAAAAACAAGCAGAGAAAAATACTCTGGTTTTTGTTGGCTGCTTATTGGCTAAATTTTGCAAAAAGCTTTTTATAATTCTAATTCTGAATTTCAGAGATTCTTCTTCTGAATAAATCAGTTTTTATAGAGAATCTTTTTTGCTAAGAAGATTTTCTATAATAAGTTTTAGTTCATTGAAAGCAAAAGGCTTTTTTAAAAATTGTGTTACTCCCAAATCAGCTCCTTTTTTTAAGTCTTCAGCCTCTATTTTAGCAGAAAGGAATATAACTGGAATATAGCTGTGTTTCGATGTACTATGTTGTAGCATGAAACCATAACCATCAAGTTTAGGCATCATAATATCACAAAGAATAACATCAGGTTGAAATTCGCAAACTTTTGCCAGTCCTTCTTTTCCATCTTTAGCTTCACAAACTTTGTGGCCAATAAAAGAAAGGAGTTCACCAATTGTCATTCTTAATGTTTCCTCGTCATCAATAAGTAATATTTTAGCCATACAACTTTTGTTTTATTTCTGGTAATTCAGTGTTACACAAATTCTTTAAGTAAATACGAAAAATGATTATTTTTAGATGTTGATCAATGTAAAATTGATATTCAAGGTCTTTTTGTTAAAAATTGTAAACACATACTTTCTCTTTATTTATGTATTATAAATCTAATAATATAGTTTGTTAGCATCGAAACACAAAAGCAATACTGATTTACCATAATTTGAACAGCCAACGAATCTTTCAAATAAGTGTCAGATTAAGTTGTACTGCTACGTAAACTTAGATTAATAATTTAAAACAGAAAAGAAAAAAGGTAAAATATTATTTTTTATTGTAATAATTATATCACAAAAAATGTTTGATTTTTCAAAATATTACCCAGAAATGTTATATTTATATAATTTAAGAAGTGTACAACCATTTAAACGAGATGTACTAATAGTTTTTTTGACTATAAGTTTTTTTTGTTTTTTGAGAAATCAGGATAGTAAACCAATGATTTTATAACTACAAGGGCTAGCAGTGTTTTTATAGAAGATATGCAATATTAAATTGAGTCAAAATTTAAGCATTTAATAAAAAATCAATTTTATGTTTTTAATTCTGACTCAAATAACATGCTAAAATCTTTGTCTGATTTTTAAAATTTAATTAGAAAAGGCTTTCTAATTTTAGATTAGTTAGACAAAGAAATAAGTTATTCTTCATTTTCGATAGATTTTATAAAATCACGCGGGGTACTGTCAAGATACAATTTGAAACTGGTTGAGAAATAAGAAAATGAACTGAAACCAGTCTCATCAACAATATATTTTAGATTTCTTTCACCAGACCGAATCAATTTAACGGCATAGTCTAATCTAAATTCCCGTATATATTGACTGGCGTTTTTGTTGGTCAATTTCCTAACTCTTTTATCAAGAGTAGATTTACTGATTGAAAGATCTCCTGCCAGCTCATTCATGTCAATGTTGGATTTTATTTTTTTGATTAAAATTTCATTTAATGAGGTAATAAAATCTTTCTCGGATAATTTTATTGTAATTTTTGAAAATGGGTCGGGACTAAACTTTTTTTCAATATTGTTTTTTAGAGAAATTAAATTGTTGATTTTAAAAATAAGTTCCTGTACCTTAAATGGTTTTATAATAAAATCATTGACACCATTCTCCAGTTGTTTAAATTTTACATCATCATCTATGTTGGCAGTAATCATGATAAAGGGAATGATATGGAATTTAGTATTTCTTCGGATTTTAAAAAATAATTCTTCTCCATTCATATTTGGCATTACCATATCGCAGATGATAATGTCAGGTATATTTTTGTTTAGATAACGCAGCGCTTCTGTGCTGTCCTTAAAATATATTACCTCAAAATTATTTAGTTTTAGTATCTCCGATATTGTGTTTCCCAGCACAATATCGTCTTCAATAATGGTGATTTTTGTTTTTTGTTTAAGCATTGGTGAATTTATTTTAAATCATTACGGTTATTTTTTAGATTATGAGTATTATTTTGAAAAAAAAACATAAAATGTAATACTTTTAGCTTCTTATTTGAAAAAATGATAAGAAGAAATGGAAAAGCTACTCTCGTATGTTTCTAAAATCAACAATCATCTATTAGAGTGTTCCTCAATAGATGATGCTTTAAATTTTTGTATTAGAGATATTGGTTTAGAGCATGACCTTGACAGATGTTATATTCTAAAAAATATAAATAATAGCAATCTTGTAGGTTTTGATTATGCTTATGCCTATGCTTACGAATGGTGTAATAATGGTGTAGAACCTTATATAAGCCATTTTGGGGCATGCAGAAGTCTTAATAGTATTTTTTCAGATCTTGATAGTTTTTTATCAAGAGAAAAATCAAGGTTTGGGACAGGTAAAGATATTCATAATAAGTTATTAAAAAAGGTTTTGAAGCTTAGGGATGTCAAATCATTTTTTTTTGTGCCCATTTTTTCTGACAACGAATTCTGGGGATGGCTGGGACTTGAAGATTGCAAGAATGAAAGGATTTGGACTGAGAAAGAAATTTATGTATTGCAAACTATCAGCAAGAGCCTAGGGCTTCGAGTCAGCCAGACTGCCACTATATCTAAACTGGAGAGAACCATTGAGAAATTCAATTATTTTATGTCAAGTTCTAATCAGGCCATGTGGGAATTTGATATAGAGACAGGTAAAACAAATTTTAGTTTGAACTGGTTTGGAATTTTAGGATATACGAATGAAGAAATTAAACAAAATCCTGATTTCTGGAAAACGATTTTTTCTACCGAAGATTGGGGAGCTATTTTAAATGAATTTACCGATTTTGTTGCCGGAAGAATTGATCGTTTTGAAGGAAATATAAAAATAATTCACAAAGACGGACATTCAATTCCCGCAAAATATTCGGGTCTGCTCAAATTCAACAGTTATGGAATTCCAAAAAAAGTTATTGGAACTTATATGGATATTAGTGAACTGGTTGAAAAAGAAAAACAATTAGTTCTTTCCGAGGCCAAATTTAGATTCATTGCCGAAAATACCACTGATTTAATCTGCCAGTACTCCAAAGAAGGCAGCTTGGTATATCTTTCAAGTTTGGCAAATGAAATTATTGGCTACAATCCCGAAGAATTAATCGGGAAATGTCCTTGGGACTTTATTCATAAAAGGGATTTAAATAGTATTAAACAGTATCATCAGTCATTGGTTAATACGCATCAGAGCGAAACCATAACGTTTCGATTTCAGAAAAAAGACGGCACTTATGTCTGGCTCGAAGCATCGACAAAAGTGATGCTGGATTCAGAAAAAAATATTGTTGGATTCCAAACTTCTAGCAGGGACATAACCAAAAGAATTAAGGCTGATAAAGAAATGAAAGCCGCATTCTTAAAAGAAAGAAAATTCAATGAATTGAAATCTCGATTTGTTTCAATTGCTTCTCATCAGTTCAGAACTCCTTTAACTGTGATTTATTCCAACGCAGAACTTTTAGAACTTAAAACAGATCATTCTGAAAAAAAATTATCTGATGACTGCAAAGTTATTGTCTCCAGAATAAAAAATGAGGTAGAGAGAATGACCGAATTAATGAATAATATTCTAGTCTTCGGAAAGCAGGAAGCTAAAAAGATTGAAAAGGTAATTCAGCCTATCGATTTTAATGAATTTATTCAGACACTAACCAAAACCTATTTTAATGATAGCAATGGTACTGAGATAAAAGTGATTAAAAAAGGAATGAAAAGGACCTTTTTTACAGACGAATCGCTTATTGTCCATATACTTACAAATGTTATCAGTAATGCCTTTAAATATTCTGCAGGCAGACCAGATCCTGAATTGATTATTAATTATTTAGATAATAATATCGAGATACAGGTTGTTGATTACGGCTTAGGGATACCCAAAAAAGACCTTCCTAATTTATTTACTTCATTTTTCCGTGCTTCCAATACTAATTCTATTATTGGTTCTGGTCTTGGACTTGTAATAGTAAAACAATTTACTGAATTTTTAAACGGAACTGTAGAGTTAAAAACCAAAGAAAATTTTGGAACAACTGTTAAATTGACATTTCCTTATGAGCAAAATTGAAATTCTACTTATAGATGATGAACCAAATGTACGGGAGACTATTAAGGAACTTTTGGTCTTCAAAAATTACAATGTAAGAACCGCAGCAGATGGACAGGAAGCTCTGGATCTTTTGGAACACGCTGTACCTGACCTGATTTTATGCGATATGGTTATGCCTGTTATGAACGGCAGTGAGTTGTTTGACATCGTTAAAAGTAGTACTTCTTATAAGCACATTCCCTTTATTTTTTTATCAGCAAAAAACGAAATAGATTTAATAAAAAAATGTCTGACGGATGGAGCAGATGGTTTTTTGGTTAAGCCTTTTAAAATTAATGAATTAACACTGGTTCTTACTGCGAGATTAGAAGAATTAGAAAAAAATAAAAGTCAGGAAAGTAGATCTTTGTCTGTTAAAAAAAAAAGACCATCTACGTTAAGTAATTATTCATCTGAAATACTTCCAGGAAGAATCAAAGATTGCAATTGGTTTGATAGATCATCAAAATAATAAATCGGGTTAGAGAGAAAAAAAATCAATCGTTTTTTCTTTTATTAATAATCTGTTTCTCCAAAAATTAAGCGTTAATTAAAAAACTGTTTTCTATTTTTTGAACTGCATTATAGATCTTTAACAATAGTATTTTAATTCAATGCTATTTTTTTTTAAACAGTACGTACAATTTTAGTTTTTAGCATAGTGTTTTTATTTATTTGTTCCTGTAAATAAGCTTTTTAAAATTATCCTATTATCAAACATATTGAATTAAATTATGAACAAAATTGTTTCTAAAAATATCAGAACTATTAGAGAAATGAAAAATTTTACTAGAGATTTTGTCGCTGGTGAATTGGAAATGACTTATAGTGGATATGGTAAAATTGAAAGGGGAGAAATTGATATTTCGATTACTAAAATTGCAAGATTGGCAGATATTTTTGGAATTTCGATTTCTGATTTATTATTTTTTGATGTGTCGTATTTTTTTAATAACGACATAGACAATAAAGGGGTAGAGGAATCTGAAAGCATTAATTCTGGTGTTAAGACATTGAAAATAGATAACAACAGATTTACTGGAATGGATTTTCATGAGAAAAAAATAAGGAATAATATGTAACTAAAAAAAAACGCCTCAATAAAATGAGGCGTTTTTTATTAAGAACCAATTCCTTGATAGACAAAGCCGATCTTCTGCAGTTTTGTTTTATCCAGAATATTTCTTCCGTCAAAAACAAAAGCAGGTTTTTGCATAGATTCGTAAATTTTCTGCCAGTCATATTCGGTAAATTCATCCCATTCTGTTAATATGGCTATTGCATGTGCATCTTTGCAGGCTTCATATGGGTTTTCAAATGAACTGATGCTTTGAGCATTTTTATCTGGCGTTCTGGTTTGTAATTCATCCAAATCTGCTAAAATCTTCTTATTACTTACTTTTGGATCAAAAACACAAACAGCAGCTTGTTCGCTAATTAAATCATCAGCAGCATAAATAGCAGCAGATTCCCTTGTGTCATTCGTATCCTTTTTGAAAGCCCAACCTAAAAAAGTAATTTTTTTGCCAGCAACGGTATTATAGAGTGTTTTTACTATTCCTTCCGCAAATCGTTTTTTCTGATGGTCATTCATGATAATAACCTGCTCCCAGTAATCAGCTGTTTGTTGCAAACCATAACTTTTGGCTATATAAACCAGGTTTAGAATATCCTTTTTGAAACAAGAACCGCCAAAACCTACCGATGCTTTTAGAAATTTTGGCCCAATTCTACTGTCCATTCCAATAGCTCTTGCTACTTCATTAACATCTGCTCCTGTTTTTTCGCAAAGCTCCGATAAAGCATTGATAGAAGAGATACGTTGTGCTAGAAAAGCATTGGCAGTCAATTTAGATAATTCTGATGACCATACATTGGTCGTTAAGATTTTGTCTCTCGGTACCCAATTGGCATAGATGTCAACAAGTGTATTGATAGCTTTTAAACCTTCAGGAGTCTGATCGCCACCAATCAGAATACGATCAGGATTTAGTAAATCTGAAACGGCTGTACCTTCTGCAAGAAATTCTGGATTAGATAAAATCTGAAACTGTACTCCGTTGCCAGTATTGTCCAAAATGCTTTTAATAGCTTCGGCAGTTCGCACAGGAAGTGTTGATTTTTCGACCACAATTTTGTTGTCTTTTGCCACTTTAGCGATTTGTCTCGCACATAATTCAATATATTTTAAATCTGCAGCCATCCCTTTTCCTTTTCCATAGGTTTTGGTAGGTGTGTTTACTGAAATAAAAATGACTTGTGCCTCCTCAATCGCTTTTTCTACATCACTTGAAAAAAATAAATTTTTCCCTCTTGTTTCTGCAACAACTTCGCTCAGACCTGGCTCAAATATGGGAATATTATCTGTGTTTTCATCGTTCCAGGCATTAATTCGTTCCTGATTTAAATCTACTACAGTAACTGTCAGGTCTGGACATTTTTGCGCAATAACTGCCATAGTGGGCCCGCCGACATATCCGGCGCCGATGCAGCATATTTTATTGATTTTCATTTATTATTGTTTTTAGTGTTTTGCATTATAATTAAAAGATTAGTGTATTGATCTGTGATAGTTTTAAATCGGTAACAATGTTTCTTCCTTTGTTTCTTTTGAGAAAAGACTCTTAATGACTTGTTTTTCGAAGAATCTATTGTTTGGATGGCCTAATGCCGACAGGAATTATGATTCGGTATTTTAAAGGGAATAAAAGTAATTTTTATGCTGTTTTTTATATATCCTTTTAAGAGTTATATGTTC
>NZ_DASWYK010000044.1:0-5322 GCF_036405015.1 Flavobacterium sp.
TTCTTTCAATCCGAATTTATTTCAAAAAGGTCTGGATGCGACTATGGTTCAGGTGGATAAATGGGTAAAAGACGGCATCACGGCCGAAGAATTGGAAAACAAGAAAACCAACCTGATCGGAAGTTTTAAAGTTGGAATGTCGACCACAAACGGAATGGCAAGAACCATTTTAAGTTTTATCGAAAGAGGTTTAGAACCAAACTACATCGACCAATATCCAAAAGACATTGATAAGGCGACTTTGCAACAAGTAAACGACGCAATTAAGAAATACATCAAATTGGATAAGATGATTATCATCAAATCGGGATCTCTTGATAAAGACGGTTTACCTTTAAAATAATCTCAGTTTTCAGTTCAACTTTTAACTGAAAACTGAGACGGTTACTGACCATCAAAAAAAGTCTTTCATTATTTCATTTTAGAATCTGAATTAGTAAGCAATTTTCTGTGAAAGGCCTTAAGAGCTGTTTACAGACAGCTCTTTTTTTATCCTATCAAAAACAAAAACAACAATGAAAAATATCACAATTACAATACTAATGTTGCTTTCTTTCAGTATGTTTGGACAAATGTACAATCCTGTAAAGTGGTCAACATCGGTAGAGAAAATAGCAGATAAAGAATATGTTTTAAAAGCTCAGGCGGTGATTCAATCCGGCTGGCATTTATACGGACAATATATTGAAGAAGGCGGACCTTCAAGAACTGCTTTTACTTTCAAAAATTCGAATAAAAAGTTTGAGCTTATCGGAAAAACAACCGAAGAAAAAGGACACGAAGTAGTGGATAAAATCTTCGATATGAAAATTAAATATTTTGAAGATAAAGCTCTTTTTACACAAAAAATAAAATTTACTTCAGACGAAATTTCAAATGTTGCTGGTGAAGTTGAATTTATGGTTTGCGATGACAGCAATTGTTTACCACCAACTTCAGAAGAATTGACGTTTAAAATTCCAAGTGAAAAGAAAGTTGCTGCAGTTGAAGAAACCTCAACAGTAAAAGAAGATACTGTAATTAGTGAAGAAAAAACAGTTGTTCAAACCGAAGAAAAAGTTCAGGGCGCAGTTCCAGATTCTCCAAAGAAAACTGAATCAAGAGGATTACTGACGATTTTTATTTTAGCATTTTTATCAGGATTCGCGGCTTTATTAACTCCTTGCGTTTTTCCTATGATTCCAATGACGGTAAGTTTTTTTACCAAACAAAGTAAAAGCAAGGCGGCCGGAATTAGAAACGCTATGATCTACGGAATTTCAATCGTAATTATTTATGTTTTATTGGGGTCAATCGTAACGGCTGTTTTTGGTGCAGATTCCTTAAATGCGCTTTCAACCAACGTATGGTTCAATCTGATTTTCTTTATTTTATTGGTTGTTTTTGCTTGCTCGTTTTTGGGCGCTTTCGAAATTGTATTGCCAAGTTCATTAGCCAACAAAGTAGATTCGCAAGCCGATAGAGGAGGATTAATTGGAATTTTCTTTATGGCATTGGCTTTAGCCATTGTATCTTTTTCTTGTACAGGTCCAATTGTAGGTACTTTATTGGTTGAAGCTGCTTCAAAAGGCGGAATCGCGCCAATTGTTGGAATGTTAGGGTTTTCAATTGCTATTGCGTTACCGTTTTCATTATTTGCTGCTTTTCCAGGCTGGCTAAATGCATTGCCAAAATCTGGCGGCTGGCTGAATACAGTAAAAGTTGTTTTAGGATTTTTGGAATTGGCTTTAGCTTTCAAATTTTTATCAAACGCCGATTTAGTTTTGCAATTGCATTGGTTAGAAAGAGAAACTTTCTTAGCAATTTGGATCGCTGTTTTCGGAATGCTGGCTTTTTATTTATTCGGAAAAATCACTTTGCCGCATGATTCGCCTTTAAATCATATTTCAGTGGGAAGATTAGGTTTTGGACTTGTTGTTTTGAGTTTTACCATTTATCTGATTCCAGGACTTTGGGGTGCACCTTTGAAATTAATCAGCGGATTTCCACCACCAATGCAGTACAGCGAATCTCCAAACGGTTTAGGAGTTTCGGGTAATTCTGAAATAAAGATTACGGGTTCACTTCCAGAAGGAGCAGAACACGGTCCGCAAAATATCATCACTTTTCATGATTATGATAAAGGAATGGAATATGCTAAAAAACAAGGAAAACCAGTTTTACTAGATTTTACAGGATATGCCTGCGTGAACTGCCGAAAAATGGAAGAATTGGTTTGGTCTGATCCTAAAGTTTTGGGTGTTTTAAATAATGATGTGGTTTTGATTTCATTGTATGTTGATGATAAAAAAGAACTGCCAGAAAATGAGCAATACGTTTCTGAAACAACTGGAAAAAAGATTAAAACCATTGGAAACAAATGGAGCGATTTACAGATTAAAACCTACAAAGCAAATGCACAGCCGTTTTATGTAATTGTAGATCATAAAAGTGAAAATTTGACAGAACCGTCTGCTTACAATCCGAATATTGAAGAATATTACAATTGGTTGCAAAGCGGGATTAAGAACTTTAAAAAGTAAATGTTTTTGAAATGATAAATGAAATGGAAGTTACTTTGAAAACAAGCGAACTAGAACAGTATTTTTCTGAATTCAGAGAAAATACAATTGGTGTTAATCATAGTTTCGAATCGATTTACGGAACTCAAAATCTGTTATACGCCGATTGGATTGCTAGCGGAAGATTGTATTTCCCGATTGAAGATGTAATGATTCGTAAAATCGGGCCAATGATTGCCAACACGCATTCTTTTTCAAGCCAGACCGGAAAAGCTTCGACTTATGCGTATCAATACGCAAGACAGCTGATAAAAGATCACGTTAACGCATCCGATTCAGATTGTTTAGTAGCAACAGGAACAGGAATGACAGCGGCTTTAAACAAGTTACAGCGTATCATGGGATTGCGTTCTGAAGATAATATTTACAATGTAAAGCTCAATTTTGATGAGGAAAGACCAGTTGTTTTCATTACTCATATGGAGCATCATTCTAATCAGGTTCCATGGTACGAAACGATTGCAGATGTGGTGGTTTTACCTTGTAGAGAGAACAATTTAGTCGATCCTAAGATACTTTCAGAAGAACTTAAAAAATACGAGAGTAGAAGATTAAAAATTGGTTCGTTTACTGCTTGTTCGAACGTTACTGGAATTATTACACCGTATCATGAACTAGCCAAAATAATGCATCAAAATGGAGGTTATTGCTTTGTCGATTTTGCTGCTTCGGCACCTTATGTAAAAATTGATATGCATCCTAAAGATCCCGAAGAACAGCTGGATGCGATTTTCTTCTCGCCTCATAAATTTCTCGGTGGACCAGGCACTTGCGGAATCTTAGTTTTCAATGAAAAACTTTATCAATCTAATTTTCCTGATAATCCTGGTGGAGGAAACGTAAAATGCACTAATCCATGGGGAGAATATCACTATAGCGATGCGATTGAAGTAAAAGAAGATGGTGGAACTCCAGGTTTTTTGCAGGTAATGCGAACAGCTTTGTGTTTGGAATTAAAAGACAAAATGGGAGTTGAAAAAATGAAAGAAAGAGAAACAGAACTGCTTCAGCTTTGTTTTTCTGAATTACAGAAGATTGAAGGTTTGACCATTTTGGGAGATTTAGAAACCGAAAGAATTGGCTGTGTTTCGTTTACGATAGAAAACATTCATTACAATCTTTTGGTACGTTTACTAAATGATCGTTTCGGAATTCAGGTCCGTGGAGGTTGGTCGTGTGCGAGTACTTATGCTCATTTTCTGCTTGATATTGATGAAGAAAAGTCAAACGAAATTACGAGTGGAATCCTTCAAAAGAATTTAACTGAAAAACCAGGTTGGGTAAGGGTTTCGCTTCATCCAACAATGAAAAATGACGAGCTTTTGTTTATTACAAATTCGGTTAAAGAGATTGTTTTAAATATTGAAAACTGGCAGAAAGCGTATCAATATAACCCTGTTACTAATGAGTTTGATAATCTTTTGATTAAAGAAACTATTGAGGAAGATGTAAAAGAGTGGTTTGTTTTATAAATCATAAAAAAATACAGACTAAAAGAAGTTAATTCAATTGAAATAGCTAATGAAACTTATAAATAAAATGTTTGTGTTGAGTTTATTTCTAATACAATTTTTCAGTATACAGACAATAAATTCTCAAAATAAGAACCAACTTAGTATTGGTGATGTTGCTCCAGAAATAAAATATTCAAAATGGCTTCAGGGTGAGTCTATTTCCTCAGTAAAAGATGGTAAAGTATATGTATTAGAATTTTGGGCTACGTGGTGTGGCGCTTGCAGGCAGGCTATGGGGCACTTATCTGAGCTATCAAAGAAATATGAAGGAAAAGCTTCCTTTTTGGGCGTCAATGTGATGGAAAAGACAAAAGGACAATCTTATGAAGCGGTATTGCCAAAAGTAATGAACTTCATCAAAAGTGACTTGAATCAAATGACATATCCAGGTTTTGCTGATAGTAACGACGAGTACATGAAAAAGAACTGGATTGAAGCTGTCGGAAGCCAGGGACTTCCGTCTACTTTTGTGATCAGAGAAGGACGTCTTATTTGGATTGGGCATCCTTTTGCTCTTGATGGTTTAATGGATCAGTTTATCGACGGGACGTTTGATGTGAAAGCCTTTAAAGAACAGAATGAGGAGCAGAGAGCATTTTATGAGAAAGCAAGATTAGAGCAGATGAAAATAGATGAAGCTTTAAACAAGAAAGAATATAATAAAGCTATTGAGCTCATTGATGCAGGAATTGCAAAAAGTGCAAGCCCCGCTTATAAAATGCAAAAATTTAAAGTATTAGCAGATTATGTTTCTAAAGATAAAGCATTGGCTTATCTAGTTGATTTAAAAAACAAAAACGATAACGGCGCATTTGAAATTGCACGGATAATACCTAAACGAGATGATATGACATCAGCTATTTATGCTGTAAGTGTTGAAATTCTTCGTCAAAAACCTGTCGATCGTTATCAGCTAAGTGCAATTGCCATGCTTTTGGCTAAAATAGGCAAAGAGAAAGAGGCAATAGCAGAACAGGAGAAAGCAATAGAAATTTTAAAATTAGAAATTCTTGCCGACAAAAATAATCCAGCACTTCAAAAAGATCTACGAGAGTATGATAATCTTTTAAAAGAATTTAAGTCGCCTTAAAAAAAATAAAAACATACTAAGGATGAAGCCTCCAAAATCTAATTTGATTTTGGAGGTTTTTATTTTTAATTCAATTTCAAATTATAACGTTTTTAATGAAACGTTTTCTGTATTTCTCAACTTCTTCCACTTTATATATTTCTCTATTCATACGCTA
>NZ_DASWYK010000045.1:0-1597 GCF_036405015.1 Flavobacterium sp.
CAGGAGAATCATTATCAATTTCAAGGAAAAATTTAGAAAAAGGAGCTGGTGCTATAAATCTTGTTGTTAATTTAGGATCATCACTGTAAAGCATTTCATTCTCTATAAAGTAACGCCATATATAAGCTTCATTTTCTTCACACCATTTGATTTGCTCTGGCGTGTAACCCATTTTATCCGCATCTGAATAATCTGGAAGAAGCAGATCTTTTGCATAAAGCTGTTTTCCTTCAAAAATCATTTGCGATACCAGATTTTTATCTCTAAAATTTGGAATATTTCGGTAAGAAAAACTAGAAACCACGTCTGGCATTATTTGTTTTTCTTCAAAATTCTGTTTCAGATAATTTGGAAACTCATAAAACTTATGTTCTTTACCCAAATAAAGTTCCAATGCTACAATAACCAAACTATCTGCATAAATTGCTTTTGAAGTATAATCCATCTCTCCAATTACTGTAATAACTTTTGGAGTTTTAGTTTTCGGGAAATAATATTTTACATGCTGGAAAAGAGCATCAAACTCTTTGTGTACAGGTTCAAAATTGCTGTATTTTTTTTGAACTTCTTCGTACACTTCCTTCCAAATCGGATCATTCATTTTCTGAAGCCACACACTATCATCATTACCAGCAGGAAAGAAAAAAGGATATTGTTTTTTAACCTTTGCCAGATCTTGAGGTTTTGTTTCAAAAAACACCTTATCGAAACGTTCTACCTTAATATCTACAGGTATTTCTTCTACTTCTTTTTCTACCTTAGATTTTTGGTTGCAAGACAAAAAAAACAGGCATAGAACCACTGCAAAGCGATAAATTTTCATTTTATTTTAATTAGATTTGTGTTACCAGAATTTAAAGTAAATGTATACTTGAAATAATTATGCAAATATACATTCCTGTATTTTAAAACTTAAACTATTATGGCTAAAAAAAGCACAATTCAGACAGAAAAAGTAAATACGCATATTGTAGAGTGGCTAAAAAATTATGCGACTAATGCGAAAGTAAATGGTTTTGTAATTGGAATCTCCGGTGGTGTAGATTCTGCCGTTACCTCAACTTTATGCGCACAGACAGGACTGAAGGTTTTATGCGTAGAAATGCCAATTCATCAGGCAGAAAGTCAGGTTTCACGCGGAAGAGAACATATCGAACAATTAAAAAAACGTTTCTCAAATGTTTCAGATGTTCAAACTGATTTAACTGACGTTTTTGAAGCTTTTAAAAGTGCTGTTCCTAAAACAGATGATGAAGCCAAAGTAAATTTAGCGCTAGCAAACACAAGAGCTCGCCTAAGAATGACATCTTTATATTATTTAGCTGGTCTTCACGGATTATTAGTTGCCGGAACAGGGAACAAAGTAGAAGATTTTGGTGTAGGTTTTTACACAAAATACGGAGATGGAGGAGTTGATTTAAGTCCAATTGCTGATTTAATGAAATCTGATGTCTATGCTTTAGGAGAATTTTTAGAAATTCCGCAATCAATTTTAACAGCTGCACCTACAGACGGATTATTTGGAGACAATCGTACAGATGAGGATCAATTGGGAGCAAGTTATGATGAATTAGAATGGGCAATGTTAGCCGCGGAG
>NZ_DASWYK010000046.1:0-57915 GCF_036405015.1 Flavobacterium sp.
AATAAAACATTTTTTAAAGTTTTCGTTGGATTTCTAAAAAATCGGCGTATCTTTGCACCCGAAACATCGCGGGATAGAGCAGTAGGCAGCTCGTCGGGCTCATAACCCGAAGGTCACAGGTTCGAGTCCTGTTCCCGCTACTAAGTAAAGCTTCAGAGAAATCTGGAGCTTTTTTGTTTATTATTCTTTCTTTAAGACTTATATATTCACTGCCATCACCAAAAAAATTTTCATTCGTGCCAACAGTTTTTTATAAGCTCTCTGATGTTCCTTTTATTGCAGGACCAATATCTTTGGGTAAGTTACTAAGTACAATTTTTAATGCTTCGCTTGCCAAACCCGAACCAATTTCATCACCTTCACCATTTCTTACTAGATATTGATCGGTTTCAAAAATTGGTGTAACTGTTGGTGTGTCATATGTATATGGATAACCTGTGCATCGACTAAAACATAATGTAGTTAAACTTGTAAATGGAAAAAGTTTAGATAAAATCTTGTCTTTTACTGCTAGTTCAACAAAACTTTTAATTTCCTTCTTATATTCGTCGTGAAGAATTGATTGCCATTTATATTCAACTTCTTTTCCTTCATCAAAAGCTTTTGCTTTTTCCTCTAGAGCAACAAAAGAAAATTTATCCGCCAATTGCATTGTAGTCACTTTTGGGCTCAACCAATAGTCAATGCATTCAGCAAGTAGATCAATATCGTTAATGCCTCCATGCGCAAGACAAACTCCATCCCGCCAAAAATCGGACAAATAAAGCTTTTTTTCTGACGCAATATAAATTTGCGAAAACTTATTGTCTTTCTCGATTCGGGCGTACGCTCCAGGAAAATAATTATCCTCATTCTCGTTAAAAACCCTTAATTCAGATCCAATTTTATCAAATGCAAAATTTAAAGCAGAAATTAGTCCACCAGCTATTTCAATTTCTGCATAAAGTTTTTTGATCATCGTTGTAGTTCTTTAAATTATACTGAGCCCTGTAATAGCTACTGCCAGAAATTATTTATCCTAGTTCTTAGAGCAAATTTCAAACACGATTAGATTTAGAAATAAGTTATTTATCAATTAGTTTTGAACTATTCAAGAGTTCATTCAATCCAACTTCATCAAATAAAATACGCCCCACTTTAATATCTGACCATCCTTTTTTTAGTTTATAAGTAAAAGTCGGTACGTTGTTGATTAATTCGCAATCCAGATAAAATGTAGAGATTTTATCATTTGTAAACTCTTTTAATTCCTGAATATGTGTAGAAATAAAAAAATAAGAATTCGTATACTTACTAAGACCATTTATAGTTGTTTTGCAAATTTCTAAAGCATCTTCGACATTTGTTCCGCTAAAAAGTTCGTCAAATACGGCAAAACTTCTATTTCCTTCTGCTGCATTTAGCACAACATCTTTAAGATTCATTATTTCTGTCATAAAATGGCTGTATCCGTTTAAAATAGCATCGCGTTTATTAATTCCGATTGAAAAATCATTACAAAAAGGAATTACAGCTTTTGATGCAGGAATAGCAAGTCCGAGATTTCCTAAATAGACACACAAACTAATCGATTTAAGAAAAGTTGACTTCCCAGACATATTTGGGCCATTTAAAACAATCACATTACTAAAAGCCGTAAAGTCATTCTTAACCGGATTTTTGACTAAGGGATGAAAAAAATCTTTTAAACTTATTTCATTTTCTTTAAAAGTCGGAAAAGTGAAGTTTCTGTTTTTAATAGCCAAACTGATAGAACAATAGGATTCGAATAAAAATAAATCTTCCCAAAATGTTTCGATTTTTCCTTCTTCCTTTAGCTTCAAAATTTTATGAGTTAATTCTTTAAGATGTTTTCTTTTTAAACGTTTTTCTCTTATCATAAACTCATAATGTCTCAATTCAAAAAACGAAAGAAAAGACAGGATTCTGTTTAAATCTTTCCTATAAATTTCAGGAAAGTTTATGAGATTAATTCGTGAGAAATAGACCGATTCTAACCTATTAAAAAACAACACCATTTGATGCAATTTGTTATTTAAAAGAATTTCATCATCACTAGGACCTGAAAACAGAAAACGAGAACTTTTAGAATTTACTTCGCTAAAATTATTTAAGAAAAAATGAACCTCATTTAAATACAAAACGGTATACGAATAACTCTCCAAAACCTTCATATTGGCCATAAAAGCCTTGAGAATATTTTGTCTTTCTGCAATTTTATCTTCACTTTTTAAAGGAGTTTCTAATAAATAAAGAATCTTATTTTTGGTGAAGGAATTTAAAGAATAATCAAATACAGCCAATATCTCATTTTTAATATTTAAATCTTGAATGTTGTTCATCTTTAATATTTTAATAAATTATTTTTAATAGCTGCTGTAGCGATTACTCCAATTACAAAAAATTAAAAACTGTACAAATTCAAAGACATTTGCGCAGTTTTTTTATGATACTTTCTCAAAGCGAATACTATCTTATTTCTAAAGCAGTTGCTTTAATACTTTTTTACCGTTTTCATTAGTTGGATCTAATTCAATAGATTTTTTATACATTTTAATCGCATCCTCTTTTTTGTCAACTTGAAGTAATGCCTCTCCATAACTATCATATATATTGGAACTATTTGGAAAAAGCAAAGTGGCAGAAGCAAAAGTTAATAGAGCATTATCTGTTTTTTGACTTCTAAGAAATTGATATCCTAATCTATTAAAATCTCTTTCTGTTGCTTCATAACTATTTGGATTTTTTAAATATTCTTCAATTAACTGATTCGCTTTTTCTTTGCTTCCGCTCTCAAGCAAATTACCATATACTCTCGAAAGATTCTGCACAGGCATTTTATACGGTTTATGATCCATTATTTTAAAAATTTCATTGGCTGTCACAAAAACCGGATTTGCTGCATTAGACAATAAAATGACTGTTTCGTTTTTTGTAATGTTATGCATTAGCATAGAAGTAAGTCCTGTGATAAAACCGTCATGAAAAACTATTTTTTCATTTTCGTTCGTATACATTTGCCAGCCCAGTCCATAAGCTATTTCTTTTTCTTCAAAACGATAAGATGCTGTTTTTCCATCATTAAGTTTTGCAGGCGTTAAAGCTTCTTCTAATTCTTTCTTATTTAAAAGTTTGTAACTAAATAATGCTTTTTGATATTTATCTAAATCTAAAGCGGTACTTACAATTCCTCCATTGCCATAAAAATTACTTCTTCTTTCTACGGGGAAAGTAGCTTCTAAATTTTCAATATTCACCAAATCCATCGAATACATATTGGGATAAGTATACAACTCTGTCTGATTCTGTTCTTTAACTCTTCGGTTTTCAGGAAGAAATGAATCTTTCATATTGGCAGGTTTGAAAATATTTTTATCGAGATAATCCCTAAATGCCATTCCTGATATTTTCTCTACTATTAAAGCTGCAAGACAGAAATTAACATTATTGTATTCCCATTTATCTCCTGGTGAAAACGAAAGCGGAACTTTTTGATTGATAAATTCGGGTATAATATCCTGATTTGAAATCAGTTTATCTGGCTGGTTCTTCATTACTTCGGTGAACAAATTATAGTACTGCCCGAGTCCAGAAGTATTACTCAGCAAATGTCTGATGGTAACATTATGATAAGGAAAATCGGGAAGATATTTCTGAACCATATCATCAATTTTTAGTTTTCCTTTCTGTTGGAGCTGAAGTACTGCCGTAGAGGTGAACGTTTTGGATACTGATGCAATTGGAAATCGAGATTTATCACTAATTTTTTCTTTCTTTTCGATATTAGAATATCCATAATAATTAGAAAAAATGTTTTTATCTGATTTAGAAATTAAAACACTTCCGTTGTAGAGATTATTTTTAGCTAATGTGGAAAAGAAATGATTAAGTTCTTGTCCTGAGAGGATACTTGTAAAAAGTAAAGCACTAAAATAAAGAAATACCTGTTTTTTCATTTTGATTGATTTGATTGATTGTTGATTAATGATTAGCAGGCAAGATATGAAATATTTTTACTACAACAAATACAAGTACTTGTCACTAGCCAACATACAGGAGTATTCAGCAAATACAAAATCGCAAATCACCAAGCATCAAAACAAAACTTAACAATTAAATAATATCTTTTTCTAAATAACTGAGTTTATTTTTATAAATGTTTTCATAAATTTGCAATCTTCTAACGAAAGTCATTTTTTCAAATATAAAATTATGATTTTCACACAAATACCACGAAAAATATTTTTAAAAACCTGCACTCAAAAACAAATCATATTATAATTAAATACAATGCTTAAAAAAAACAAACCCCAAGTTCTATTTTTTATTCTTTTAAATTTATTTTTTAGTATCACCTTATTTGCTCAAAAAAGCGTTTATGCCGGAATTGAAATCGGACGAAGAGCAATCAAAGTCTCTGTTATTGATGTAAATAATATCAAAAAAGCCGATTACAAAATTCTTTCTTTCTGGACAGATAGAATTCCGTTTGCTGATCATATTGGTGCAACTGGAGAACTTACTGCAGAAGACATCAACAAAACTAGCGTTATTGTAGTTGACCAATTAAAAAAAATAAGAGCTGAGTATAAAATGCTTGATGAAAATATTTTCATTGTTGCTGCGCCTGTTTTTTCAAATGCGCGCAATCTTGACGTTTTAAAAAAGAAAATCTCTTCTCTTACCAATAAAGAACTTGAAGTATTGGAAGTTAACGAAGAAGCAAAAACTTTAGTAAAAGGTGCTATTCCACCGGTTGATTATGCCAATGCTTTCCTTCTTGATATTGGTGCTCAAACTACTAAAGGTGGTTATATTGACGAACTTAAAGACAACAAATTAGAGTTTATTCCTTTAGAACTTGACTTTGGTACAATGACACTTACTGATGCAGTAGAAAAAACAGTGGTAAACAAAAGCCAGATTAATGATATGTCAACATATCAAGAAAAATCTTTTGATTATAATCCGATTCTTCGCAAGAAAACACAAGCAATGTTTGATGCAAATCCGCTTTTAACGAAAAAAGATAAATTGTATTTATCTGGTGGAGCAGTTTGGGCATTTTCTACTCTTTATTTTGATGAAAACGTAAAAGATCATTATATCGCTTTAACGCTACAAGACGTTATCGATTACGATGCTATTCTGAAAAACAATTTTGGAAAGTTTACCAACCTTGCTAAAACCAACAAAGAAGCGGCAAGAGTTTTGAATACTTACGACCAAAAATATCTTATTTCGGCTAATAATATATTAGTGACTTGTTTAGAAAGTATTCCGAATGCGGCAACAAAGAAAATATACTTTGTAAAAGATGGTCAAGTAACTTGGCTGATGTCTTACATTGCAGATCGTTCTAAAAAAATCAATACTAATTTTTAGGAATTTACTCTTTTCAATATTTACAAAAGCTTCGAATTTCTTCGAAGCTTTTTTGTTTTTAATTTATAATTTACTAATAATCCAAATTGTATTCACTGATCATTAATTCGGGCTTTTTGTTGGAATATTTTATACTTATCGAATCTCCTGCTTGTTTATTCAGTTTCTTTTGCATTCCGTCAGACTCAATATAAACTTTGTCATCCACTAAATATTTAATTCTGACATGTTTTCCTTTATGCAAGGATATTTTGGTTATGATCCCTTTTGTTATCGTATAATCTTTATTAATAAACCTAATTTCGTCAGCTCTTTGATCACTCAGATATTTCATAAGGCATGCAAAAAAAGCAATTATCCCAAATAAGATCAAAACTAACTTAAAATAATCTTTACGAGTGGCTTTAATTACTACCTTTTCTTTACTAATTTGATTGCGTTCTTTCTTCACGGAATTTTGTTTGATTCTGTTGTACTAATTTCTTTTTATTCTACTTCTCTTATATTTTAGAAATTGATAAAGGCATAATCTAAATACTTGAATGATAAAAAAGTTTAGAATCAGGATTTATTATTCAAACAAGTTCATTTTAAGCAAACTATCTATGTAATCATTGCTTGTTTTGCTTAACATATCAAAATAATAAAACGCGTGTCTTTTTAAATCATCTCCAAAAATTTCTGAATTATATAATCTCACCATTCCATTTCCTAAAGATTCTTTTTCTGTTCCTCTATCAATAACCCATTCATTTGGCGAAACCCTATTAACTGTTTTTATCGCAAAATAACCTCCAAAATTATATGCTGGTTGATGAAAGTAAGGGTGTCCAAATACGCCTAGATTATTTTTTTCTATTAATTTAAATTTTCCATTTAGTTTAAAAATAATCAAATTAAAATAAGGCGTCTCCCAATCACCATCTTTCATTTTTTTAATCGTTTTTCCATAATTAACTTCAATTCCTATGAAATATTCATCTTGAAAATGCTTATATCGGACTTGATTTTTACCAGTTTGCAATATTTCATTAAAATTTTCAAATTTTAAATCCAACAAGCGATCATAATAGCTTATCCATCCTTCTATATTGTAAAATGGGTCTTTTAAATATGCTTTAGAAACATCTTCTTCTCTTACAATTTTGTCTTCGAAGCTATTGAAATTAGAAATTTCTTCATATAAATTGTTCTGCTCAATCGACCAGAATCTTTCTTTGGATAAATTCTCAATTTCAAGTTTTGCATCTGTCAATTTTTCTAATATTTTCGGCTCTCCATTTGTACCGTCGGTTGGAGTGTAATTGTAAGAGAAATTGTTATCATCATAAAAAACATCTAAATAATCTAATCGTTTTAATATATCGTCATTAATATTATTCATATTAACTGGACTTAAAAGAAATGAATATAACGCTCTCTCTAAGTAAGTATTTTTGTATTTTTCAATTAACTTTAAAGTGTCTTGTTTTAGAATATTTATTTGATAATTCATTTTTTTTAATTCAGTTTCTGCATTAAAATTTTGCTGAGATGTCCCGGTAATAGGCACACTATAAATTCCATAGGCATGAATTATTTAGCACAGATTACAAATCTGCGTAATCGTTGCGAAAATATATCAACGCGATCTTCATTACTTTTTCGCAAACATTTTACCCCCCCACCAAATCAAGCCAATTATCATAAGAAAAACTACAGGATAAAATGACCATAATACGATTTCATAAAATAACATTTCAAAATCATATTTATCATTTATTCCTTCAAATAGGGAAAAACTATCTATTAAATAAGCAGCTAATGATACTTCTACAATATATAACAATCCAAAAAGTGTTAGATATTTATAGATTTTTTTTTCTTTTTTTAAATATACATAGCTTTTAAAAAAAGAAAATATAATCAAGAATAAAATAATTAAGATATAAATACTATTCATAGTAATTAATTTTTTGTTTTTTGTGAATTTCGTACATCTTTTGTTTTATCTTCTGTAGTTGAAAATTCAAGTTCTCCAATTTTATTTGTCCAATCATTATAATCATACTCTGAAATTTTCTGAGTTGCAGAACTTACAGGTTTTTTAAAGAAGTCTCCAAAATTAGCCATAACCCTTCTCCACTGTGCTTTTTGAGCGGCCCTACTGACTATAGGAGCCCCTATTAATCCCATGTCAGTATTTGTTCTAGTTGTATTATTAATTTCAAAAGTTACAGTGCCATTTTTAAAAGATCCCGTAAAAAATATATACCCAGCATCTGTATGTCCTTCTAAAGTAATAAAATTAGCACTAAATGAATTTGAACTTGAGGAAACCGAATTCACCCTAACGGAAGCATCATCAGGCCCCATAATATCAATATCAATATGATCATTTTTTGATAATTTACCATTTCCATCTCTATCAATTAAAGTATACGTAGCAAAAGTGTTTGTTGTTATTTTTCCAGGATTAGTGGTAAATGTTTCTTTAAAAGCATCGAATTCTTTTTGCGTAACCCCTTGAACAGTTGCTGTATACACCTGATTCTGAACATCACTTATATAATCTCCATCTTCTAAAGTTATATCTTTACATCCTTCACACCAACCTGTTTGCGCTTTCGATTTTACCTGTTTTCCGTTTGGATCTATTAGGTTTATTGGATTTTGATAACAATAAATATAAGAATTTAAGTTTCCTGAATTATATACTCCCCCGTTATGTTGTCCATCAAAATATAATTGTTTTTCAAATATCGGGTTATAAATAGCAAGTGGATCTACATTTAACCATAAACTTGTCTTCATATCCAAATATCTAGCTCCATAATAGCTAAGATTCGTCTCACGATCCAGTTCTTTCCCATTAAACAAATAAGGCGAAGAAAATGAGCTACTATGTTCTTCAAACAAAATCTCACCGAAAGCAATATACTCCACATGCTGTGAAATAGCCCCATTTTTGTTGGTAATATACGATGTACTTCCCAAATGATCAGGATGAAAATAAAAAATATCATTTTCTGGCATTCCTGTTCCGGTAAACCCCTCACCTCCTTTTACAGTTGTCGGTTCTACAGGTGGACCAAACTGCACAGGCGGTCCCGGAACATCACCTGGCGCATTGAAAATTGGATTTCTTGGCCAACCTTCTGGTGGTTCCTGGTTTTCCTCAACTGGTTTTAAAACTTCACTTGGATACGGATCTCCTGTAAATTCTGGAGTTGCGTAAATACCTTGTTGTGTTGGTGGACCTGGTGGTAAACCTAAACTTCTGACATAGGTATCTAATGCTTTTTGCTGTTCGGCTGTGAACTTGCTGTAATTAACTCCTCCTGCTGTTATTTTTAAAGGCTGGGCAAAAGTTCCATTACCTAATTTACTAATAATTCTTCCTGCACCATCAAAATAATGTTTGGTAAATTTTCCTTTACTTATTACAAAATATGGAGAAACATAACCTGTATAATCATCCGTATGTACAATCGTTGCCGCTGTTTCACCATTTATGGCTACATTCTGGGAATCTCCTGAGCTTTTAATTACTCTTTCTCCTCCTGCATCGTACGTATACTGATGAATTCGTCCACTATCATTTATTCCCATTAAACGGTTTTCTTCGTCCCAAGTCATTTTTCGGAAGGACTTCTCTTCAGTGTAACTCGTTGGGTTTCCATTTCCATCATAAACGTAATCTCTTGCTTCTGTTTTTCCTATCTCGGTAATTTTGCTAGGAGCATAGGGATGTAGTGCATTATCATAGTTATATTCCAAAACATACCCTTTCTGTTCGTTATTTACTATATGTACCAAGTCTTTTTTGGTGATATTGTGCATTTTATTATAGCTCATATTCAGCTCGTAATTGGCTTTGGTAAACTCTCCCTGATAAGATGCTTTTGCCGATTTTAAACGATAGAAATCATCGTATTGGTATTCATGCGAAGACGTTCCTCCTAATGTATTGTTTACAATTGGTGAAGTGTTTTTTATACTTAAAACATTACCTACCAAATCATAACCGTACGCATTATTCATAACTTGTCTAGTACCGCTCTGGACTTGCAGCTGTTGTAATCTCCTCATGACAGGATCGTAGGTATAATTGGTCTCGGTATTATTGCCGTATTTTAAATACTTACGTTGTTCAAATTCGTCATAACTCAATTGTTTAATATAATCGTAAGTATGGCTTTCTTTTTTCCCCTGCATACTCTGTAGGTTTCCGGCCCGGTTATAGGTATATTCTACCACTTCTCCGTCAGGATAAGTCATTTTTTGGATACGATTCCATGTGTCGTATTCGTATTGCGAAATATAGGTTTGTATATCCGTTGGTGTAATACGAAGTGTTCTAATTTCTTTTTCAACTTCTCCTAATTTTCCATAGAAAAATTCCTGTCCCCCACTGGCATCCTGTACAAACCATAATCTGCCTCGGCGTGATGGCGTTCCGTCTACTTTCCCATAATTATATTGCACATTATTCTGCGGGTTTTTAGGATATTTGATACTTTCTAAACGGTTGTAATTGTATACGTATTGTATAGCACCACCATTAGGAACTGTATTTTTAATATCTTGTGTAATACGAGTGGTCAAATTACCTGCCAAATCGTATTCCATTTTGGTTGTTCCTGCATCTGGATGCGTAAATTCTATACGTCTTCCCAACCAGTCGTAGGTACTTTGAGTAATGTGATCCATTGCATCGGTTACTTTAATCATTTCGCCTAATGCATTAATAGCGAATTTCGTTGTCAAATCGTTTTGCATACTGGCTACACTCTGCCCTGTAACATCGGTATAAATCGTATTGGTTTTGTTTAGCGCATCTGTTTGGGTTGTTTTTAAAACAGGAAGACCATCATAATTTTCTAATGCAAAAACAGCTGTATTGGTACTTCCGTCTGGCAAGGTTACTTTTATGGGGCGGTTTACCTCATCGTAGTCGGTTTTAGTTGGTGCAATAGCTGAAACTGCTGTACTAAAATTATTATCCATAGTGGTAGTTGTGGTTGGATAATAACTGGTTATCGCTCTTCCTAAACCATCATAAATTACTTTTCCAGAGATAATATGTGCTTCTTGATCGGCACTCCCTGCTGCGGTAAATAAACTGGCTGTTTTCTTTACTTGTAGAGCTCTGCCTAATCCATCAGTATAGGTATAAGTTTCAATATCTTTATCCAATTCTGGATCATAATTTCTAGTTTTAGCATATGGCACTTTTGCTTCTGGGAAATACTCGTAAGCAATCGTATACGGTTTACCTGAAGCAATTTCGTAAGGCGCACGAATTGTAGCAATACGACCTTTTGCATCCAAAGTATAATCTGTACTTTGATCGTTACGATCTGTTGTTTTGATTGGCACTCCAAAACGGTAATTGTATTCCATTTTGTTTTGGTAACCAAAAGCATCTTTAATTTCCATCATGTATTGATTGTTTTCACTATCATATACATATTCTAAAGTCATACGTTGTGCTTTATGATTTTCAGGACCTGTAATTTTCTGCATATTTCCATAAGCATCATAAGCAATATCGGTAATAGCAACCTTATCTGCAGCAGCGTAGTTTTTAATCTGAGTTACTTCTGCCGTCGTTGTATTGATTGTGGTTGCTCTTTTTCGTTTTAAACCTTCTGTGGTAAATACTTCCAATTGTCTTGGAATTCCACCATAATAAGGTGTAGTACTTTCGTAATAACTAATTTTTGCGGTCACTTTATCATCAGCAGAACCATTTCCTAAGTCTTCATACTGAACAATATTTCCGTTAGCATCGTAAGTATTAAAAGTATTGGTTTCCAAGTAATCACTTCCTCCTTCATACGCTTTTTGATTGGCATGAATTAAACCAACAAAAATACGTTTGGCATCGCAAGAAGGCAAATTCAATTCTGAAACCGGAATACTTGCCTGTGTTGCCACATCAACAAAACTGTATTCGTTTTCAGACTCCTGACGCATTTTTCCGTTTTTATCTAAAGTATAACTGTGCTTTACAAGGTTTTTTCTGAAATAATCCTGATTATAAAACTCCTGAACTGTTGTTGTAAAAACAGAATTGTTGGAAGCATCAATTTGTTCCTGAATCACTTTACCAAAACCGTAAAATTCTCTTTCACGACGATCGTGATAACCGTCTTCATATCTGAATTTTGCAATAGAATGGTCAATTCCGTCTCCTGTATGTCCGTCAAACACATCTACAGATTGTAAAACCCATTTAGCTGAAGGGTTTTCGTAGCTTGGTTTTAATAATTCATAATCTACAACGTAGCTGTTTCCTGCGCCGTTTGTTACACTTTTAAGTTTGTTGGTTCTTTTGATATTGGAAAGTTGTACCGTAAGATTATTATCATCTCTAGAAACGATGTAGTCTAGATTTCCATCACCGTCTATGTCTGTAAAAGTTCCTTCAGAACGACTCGTGCTCCATCCTTTGCTTTCTCCAATAGTTGGCACTAATCTAAGAGGTAAGAAAGGAATCGGAATCGGAATTTCAAAAGTTATATTTGCACTCATTCCGTAGCTAACAGACTTATTCTGTTGCATCTCTGTATATCTTGGATAATCAACAGGTGCTGCAAAAGAATTCCCCATATTAAGTGACACAAGCATTCTATTGCCCTCGTATTTAATTTTATCTGCCAAACCATCACCATTGATATCCAAAAATGACTCTATTCCATCCGATTCTGATCTAGCATAATTTGCACCTCCTGAGAGAGAGGCTTTTTTTATACTAAAACCTAATCCTAAACTCCAATCTGTAGAGTTACCTTTATTTATTGAATTTAAGGTATTCCAATTTTCGGCTGGTAAAAATCCATAACCTGTATTCAAAGAGACCTCTCCTGCGCTTGTAATTTTATCAGGTAATCCATCTCCGTTAATATCGCTATGAATCATAGTCGATTCGTCTTCCCCCGTTCCTACAGAAGCATTGATAGATCCTGCTACTTTTTCTCCAGCCTTTTTTGCTTTATCAACACTTACATCTGATGCTGTTTGTGGTTTTACTTCAGATTTACTGGTCGTTTTAGTATTAGTATTCGCTACTGCTCCATGGCTATAACTTCCATCTGTATTCACTCCTTCGGAACTCATTTTAGAATGACTAAAATTATTTCCCAAATCAATGACTTCTTCAGAAATTTTCCCTAAAGGCAATGTCAGCTGTACATTGCTCCCTCTTATATAATCAGGAAAACGATCTCCATTAAAATCGCTCATCGTTTGTGTTACATCAGAGTCACCATCAATAGATTTACTGATGCCAAGACCAGCAGGTCCAACAGAAACTCCTGCAGATATACTTTCACTTTTGCTTACACTGATCATATCAAGAGCGCTTGTGCTTCCTCCTTGTAAATTTGGAAGAGAAAAATCCATGTAATCTGTAATATCGTCTTCTCCTAATCTAGAAGTTCCTATCGTGATATCTTTTATATAAATTCCTTGTTCAAGACCTTCCCATTTAGATTTTGCGTAAGAAGATTGCAAGGAGGTAAAATAAGTTTTAGACATTTCATAATCGGTATCTTTATAACTATCTGGATCCTGATTATTTAAGTTGGGTTCAGAGCCATAAGCATCTGATTGCTTTAACTGAGATTCATCGATTGTATCTGATGCCAGATTACCGTTTATAACAAATCCTCCCCATTGACGGTGATGCAATCCTATGGTTTTTTCATCAGAATTTAAAAGACTGTAAATTCCAAAATCGTCTGTTGCACTATTCCATATCACATCATCTGTAAGATCTGCTACATCTTTTAAATCGGTAACCTGAACCTGAATATTTAATGCATTTGCTTTTGGATAATTTCGAAGGATGTTGATAGATTCAGCATTTGAAATGGTTACCTCAAGCTGAATAGGAACATCAGCTAATGCTGAAGGATAATCAACCGCATTGTCAAAAGCATTAATAACTTCTGTTAAAGATCCGGTTGTTAGTTTATATCGTTTACGGGCTAGTAGAACATTATTTTGTTTCGCCGAAACGATAATATCTCCATTATAATTATTCAATGCACCTGGAGGAAAAGCCGTAGCTAAAACTAAATCCTGAGGCAATATATTCAATTTTACTTTTCCACTTACTGTTGAAGTTACACCTGGAATATCATAATTCCCAGCTCTTTTAGTATACAATAAATGAGATACTTCCATAGGAGTTTCTTCAATTTCTCCTCCTGGAAACACTGGTACAATAACAGTTGGAGCGAACGAAATACTATGCCAGTTAATATTGGTTTGGGTTTCTAATGCAATGCTAACTTGAGTTTCTCTTTCAAATGCAGGCAAGGTTATAGAACTTAGATTAAATGATGATACCTCATTAGCCAAAAAAGTCTTTTCGAATACTACCACTGGAGCATTGGTCTGATCAAGATATGTTTTTGTAATTCGTAAGGTAATATGATCTGAAGTAACTGGTTTGTTTAAAATTCCTTTTAAAATAATATTTCCTGCTATAGGTATTACTTTACCCGCATTACTACTACTGAAAAAATCAGCACCAGCTTCATACTGAACTAACGAATATAAATTTGCGTCTTTTAATCCTGCTGTTACGGGTACGCTGGATGTTATCTGATTTCCATTGCCATCTCTGTCATATTTTGTTATTTGCGAATAAGTGATAACAGGATTCCAAGTAGCAGTATCAAAACTTCCATCTTTTACAGAACTTACTCTAAAATACAATCTTTCGCCTTTAGCAACTGTAATATTATTATCGGTTTTTGTTTTAAGATCAACATCATTAGGCCCAATAAACTGATTCCATAGTAACTGATTTCCCTTTTGAAAATACAAACGCACTCCATCTGCCTTTTCATCACCAGCATTATTTACATATTCGCTTTGCTTTTTAATTCCTTCGGGACTTAAATCTTTAATTAACTGATATTGATGTGAAACCGTAATAGTTCCCGCAACAGGTGCCTGCCACATTCTTACTACATCATGCAACGGATTTTGTTGCTCTATTTCCTCCTGAGACAATGTAGAAGATCCCGGAATTGTAATAGTACCACCTCCCGCAACAGGAGAAGGAGTTCCTGAACTCGTTCTGTCAAATGTAGGAACACCATCTACTAATCTATTGTAATATACCTGTCCATTTTTTACATAATCGACCAATCCATCACCATTGAAATCCATAAAATAAGATTTCGTTTTATTGGTGCTGCGCAATTTGTCGTATCCAACATTTCCGATACTGATAATGGCATCGACACCCCAATTGAAAGAAGAATTTTTAGAAAGTCCTAAATTGCTAATATTAATTTCCTTAGCCTCACCAAAACCATTCTGACCCGATCCTGCTAAATTTTTACGATAGAAAACACCATTTTTATTTTTAAAAACCTTGTCTGGTAATCCATCCCCATCTAAATCTTCAAGTGTTACTGCTGTTTCTGAATTTCCTATACCGTTTCCACCGTGAGCTCCTATAGTATTACCTTTTAAGCTTCCCATACCAGAACCTAATCCAATACCTATTCTGTAATTAATTCCGATATTTTCGCCCTCAGTACTGGTTACCAAAGAGTGTTTTCCAGAATATAATATATCACTAAAAGAAGGAATAGAATTATTCGTTAAGTTATCACCTGGTACATTCCAATTCTGTTCTGGCCCAAACGGATTGTATTTTCCCGATGCATCACGAATGTCATCAAAATAATCCAATGTATTGGTATAGAATAATTTTGACTCCGAATCATATTCTGCAATAGATTCTAATAAAGTCTTTTTAAAAGCACCTTCTTTGTATTTTAATTCATAACTGCGAATCATATCGCCTTTGTAACGAACTTCAATTTTTCGAAGTAACTGATTATTGAGTTGTTTAAAACCTAAACGAGCCGAAACCTGAACATCGGAACGATTGGCTTCTCCTAAATCAGAGTTTTTTACAAAAGTTACATTGTAATTTCCTTTTTGAGAACCAAATCCGGTGTAATACACTTTTTTAATATAGAGTTCTCCATCACGTTTGTCATATTCATACTCAATTGAATTTCCTTTTAAATCAACCTGAAGACAAAGTGCCCAATGGCCAATATTTCCATTTGCATCCTGCAGAACATTATTTGTCGCAAGTCCAGAAGCCGTACCTCCATAATAACTTGTTATACCACTTTTATCTTTTACTACCCAATAGTAATTTTTAGGCGATGATCCTTTACGAATAATCTGCTGAAAAGCGCTTTCTCTTCTTGGATAAAACTGCTTATCTGAGGTTCTTGCAATCCATTCTATTCTATGAGAATTCGGAATCAAAGCTTCGCCTGCCAACACATAACTTTCTGTTTCGTTTGCTGCATCATATCTTGGCGCTCCCCAACGAGTTTCGATACTTACCGCTGGAACAGAAATATCCCAGCCCATACCGGCCCAGCTGTGTCCGCCATCACTGTCATATTGCAGATTAAACGAAGGCTGTACTCCTCCTCTTCCGTTCGGAATTGCTATAGAAAATCCTGTACTCATTGTTCCTCTTCCGTTGGCTGAAGGAGGTGCGATAGATTGAATTCCAACCAACGGACTAGCCGCTTTTAAATCTTTGATACTTGTTGGTGTATAACCCGAAGTTTCAGGAGATTCGGGCATTTTTATAATTCCGGCAATGAAATCGGTAAAATGAGTCGTTTTTGCCTTTATAATTCCTTGTTTGATATCCAGAGAATCTTTGGTTACTTCTTGCCACAGACGTTTGTTTTCGTCAAAATAAAATACATTGATGTCTTTTTCCGTATAACCTTCAGGAATTGTTTTTTTATCGTATGGAAGTGAAAGTGTCACGGCTTTTTCAAAAACAGTTCCGTGTGGTAATAAACGAAAACCAGCATTCACAGCCGTAACATTTACCATTGCTGAGTTTAATGGCGCAATATCAATTTTTCGTAAACCGCTTACCGAAACTTTTACATTATTTTTTAAAGCTCCAGCAGGAAAAACAGCCGAGAAATCTTTATAATCTAAAACATTTACTGTTTGAAAATCGATCGTCTTTGAAACTTTTTCCTTTGCATTTTCAATTGCTCTGAAATCTGAAACTGATGAAAAACGGTCAATTTCTAAGTTTTCATTTACTACAATTCCAGATTTAGTTTCTTTAACAACGGAGATTGATTTTTGGAAATTTTTCGCATCCAAAACCAATTCAAATTCCGGTTGATTCATATCTACAGTAATTCCTGCAATGGTCATTTTTTTGATCAGCGAAGGAAAATTAGTTCCTTTTATATACAATTTATCTTCTGCTTTAAGAAGTGTCAAGTTTGAAGATTGATCGCCGTTTTTATATACTATTCGTACATTTTTGATTTTATATTCAGTCAAAATTCCTTCTGAAGCCGTAAACAAAAGCACGTTATCTCCTTTTCTCAAAGATTTCTCAGACAACAATTCTGATTGTTTTGTCCAGCCTTTATTGTACGACAAAAACTGTCCTCCAATACTTGGTTGATTGTTTAAACTTCTAGAAATAGAGGCAGCCTGATCATAACCGAATAATTCGTATTCTAGATAAGCGTTCTCATTTTCTACCGGCAGCTCATCGATTTTTAAATGAAAAACATTATCGTACGCATCATCAATATCATCGGCATCTTTAACTCCGATTGTACCTTCTTTTATATCTGCGGTAAATAATTTTGTGGTCTTATTTTCATTTTTAAAAACAACCGTAGAATCAGCAATAGCAACTGTTTTTACTTCTGGATTGTTTTCAGAAAATAGTGTTGTTATTTTATATTCTCCAATATTAGCTGCAAACAAAAATGCACCTATAAGAAATACCAATATTATAATTCTATTTTTCATAAGCAGGTTAAATCGATTTGAGGTAATCGGTTTATTTTATTAATTAATCTGAACAAATTTTCTTTGTCAAATTATTTCACAATTACTTTAAAGGTTTTATTTCCAAAATCTGAGCTCACATTTACCAAATACATTCCCGAAGCTTCTTTTATACTGTCTTCATGCAAATAAGTTTCGATCTGACTGTATTTCTTTTCTTTTAAAAGTGATCCTGTAAGCGAATAAATACGAATGAAGGCATCTGTCTTTTTAGGAAACTGTATCGCTATTGCAAATTTCCCATCGGTAGTTGGATTTGGATATAAAATCAAGATGCTCGAATCTGTAATTTCCTTTCCATCAGTTGCAACTGCAATCTTTTTGGACGTTTTACATTCTTGTCCATTTATCAGTCGAAGCTCGTAATTACCAGGCTGATCGATTAATATCTTCGGATTATCATCTATAAAATTGCCTTCATAAAACCATTGATACTGGTAATTTCCAGTTGGTAAATCTTTGCTTGCATCGAGAGTTAAAGCATTTCCGTCGGTAAGCAAATACTCTGATTTTAGATTAGGAAAAGTTCCTTCTTTATCGGCTACAAAAACGGTTTCATTGTATAAATTCCCTTTTGCATCTTTAACGATATAATCATAAGTTCCAGACGAAAGCTGAACTCCGTTTTTACTTTTTGCAGCCTGACTCCATTGTTTTACAACCGCTTCGCTTCCTTCTTTTTTAACGGTAACCGTAAATGGAGCTTCTCCACCTTCAATCGTATAATTCAGTTCACCAGATCCCGAAACTCCGCAAAGTGCCTCCGTAATCCAGACTCTGCTAAACATTTGCGGTGCGACTTTTAGAGTAAATTTCGCAGTTCCCGATTTATGTTTGTTCCAGTCAAAATCTTTCAAAACCAATTTTTCTGAACTTGAAGTACTTGCCAGACGAATGTATTCTGAATCATTTTCATCATACGTTCCTTTTCCTGAATAATCTACTAAAAGCCAGTAATAAGTATCTTTTGGTAATGTCCCTTTTACGAAAGCAGGATTAAATGTCCAGTCTAAACTTAAATCTGTCGGATTAGTAAAATCCAGCTGCCATTCTCTTGAAAGACCAACAGGTTCGCCTTGTTCTTGTTTTTTAACTAAAAGATTCTTGCCATTGTCGCTCCAAAAAGCAAAATAGTTGTTCGGAATCACATTTGATTTGCTTTTTACTTCAAAACTCATCAAGCCTTCATCAATCATATTATTACTTTTAAGCTGCAATAATCCGCTGGCGTCATCGCGTCCGACAGCTGTGATTGAAGAAGTAAATCCTTTGTGTTTTTCAACATCCCAAATGGTTTCACTCTGACTGTTTAAGTAGTTTTTATTATCAAATTGAGAAAGCGAAATACCATATTTTATAGCCAAATAACTGGCTGCTTTTTGCGTTTCTAATCCAGATAAAACACGATTATAAATCAAAATCTCGCTTATACTCCCTTTAAAATCTTCTGGCGGAAGTTTTTCCATTTTTGATTTTTGTCCAATAGTCAATGAAGATAACTTTGCAACACTATCCGTAACATTTTGCTGAAAGAAATGAATATTGGCTTTATGAGGTTTTATCTTTTCCTGATAAGATTGATAGGAGTATTTTTTTAAATCTACCAAACGTTTGTTCGTTCCTGCCGAAATTATTTTTTGCGGATCATTGATCGTCCATAAAAATTGTTCTTTCAAACTGTCTTTAACCTTGTAAACCATAAAAAGCGTCTGACGTCTTTTGCTGTTTACGCCCAATGGCACAATTAAAGAATCCTGAGCAGTATCAAAAACAATACTCGGATTAAAATTGAAAACAGCTCCATCGTGTTTCTTTGCTGATAGCTTTGCTTCTTTATTGTTTATGAGACTTTCCCAATAATAATTATCTCCAGCATTTCTAGATTTAATCCAAAAAAAAGGATCTGAAACTGCTCCAGGAAGTACTTTATTCTGAGAAAAAGCAAAACCTGTCGTAAAAAGCGTTATTAAATTTACCAGTAAAAAAATCCTCTTAGTCATAATGTAAAGTGATTTTTGTGATGAGGTCTTTTAGAAATTGCCTAAATCATCAAAGTCAAATGAATAACCAATAATCAGTGAAATACTATTGATTTTGTTTTTGTTTTCGCTGTAACGATGTCCGTTTTCTTCTGTCATTAAAGCATCGGTAAGTCCTAATGAATATCTGGCTCCAACAGAGAAATTAGAACTAAATTCATATCCTGCAGATAAAACTCCGTAGAAATAATTTTTACCTGTAAAAGATTCTTTTAAAACCTTTTGAACATTCGCATCCGGCTCAAAATAAACTCCTGAATTCCCAAATATTTCCTGAGCGTTTGAGGTATATTTTATATTATCACTTGCAATATTAAACCCGACATAAGGACCAGCTCCAATGTAAAATCCTTCGGTTGGATAAAATTTAAACTGAGCTCCAACATTAATGTAACTATAGCCAAAAGTCATTTTATATTTGAGTCCTTTTGCATCTTCATAATTCAAATCAGTTCCCTGACCCGAATACGATATTTCTGTCTGGATAGCCACTTTTGCATAAGGATATTTCCAATTGATGAAAAATCCTCCAGTTCCTCCAAACTTTCCTTCGTCTTTTAAAGTGTAATTTTCATAAAGACCTTTTGGCACTATCGCATCCGGAAGATTAGACATTTTAGAAAATATTCCACCACCAAAAATACCATACGTAATTTCGCGGTCGCCTTGTGCCAATAAAGATTTTGTGCTTACTAGTAAAAGAAGCAAAATAAGTTTTTTCATTTTTTTATAAATTACCATTGATGAAAACTATAGCCTAACGAAAAGCAAAAGACACTGCTTTTGTTTTGATTTTCGATAAACTGAAAAGAAGATGCGTTACTTTTAATCATGTCTTTTACGCCCAAATAATAGCGAAAGTCAAAGTGAACGCTTTTATGAAGCTCGTAACCTAATGCAAAACATAACGAAAAATCATCAGCTCCATCAAGACCATCTTTGTAGAATTGTCTCGTGGCTACATCGTACATTCCGCCAGCTTCATTGGAAGTGTACGTAAGATCATTTGGAGATAAATTGATTCCGTAGAATGCTCCAATTCCAAAATTTAAACCTTCGTATGGATAAACTTTGTATAAAGCTCCGATTTGTAGAAAAGAATAATTGATTCCTAGTTCAAACTCTTTTCCAACAGCATCGTGATATTGGACCGTTTCTCCAGATTGTCTGAATAAGATTTCTGGCTGGATCGCAACGCGTGTATCGTGAAGTTTAAAATTTAAAAAGAAGCCACCTTCCAAACCATATTTGCCTTTGCTTTCCATAACACTATTATCAAAAGTGTTATCACGACCTTTAATGCTTTCCGGAAGATTACTAAATGTAGAATGTAATACCCCAAATTTTAGTCCATAGGTGATATTAGTTTCATTTTGGCTGTAAAGTGTGGTATTAAAAAAACAACAAAATATTATTAAGTGTAATATTACTTTCATTCAAAAAATTTTTGCGAATATATGTATTAATTGTACATAAAACTTAAAAATAATCGACAAAAAGTATAAAATAATCGTCCAATAACAATATTTCATTCAAAACCGTAAAAAACAAGATTATCTTCAAAAAAACATTATTTATTTGATTTTATGAGAAATAAACTTATAAAAATGAGTTTAAAAAGGTAATTTGGTTGATTGCTTAATATAGCTCATAACAAAAGAACTCTGCACTTTACTAATATTAGGAATGTTTGAAAGTTTTCGGATAAAATCATTAAAAGCTTCAGGATCTTTGACCACAACTTTCAAAACATAATCAAAAATTCCGCCTGTTACATAACCTTCCACAACCTCATCAAGTTCGGATACTTGTCTCGAAAATTCCTCAACCAATTCTAAACGCTGACTGTTAAGTGAAAGATTGATAATCACCGTAAAATTTAACCCTACTTTTTTAGGATCAATAATCGCAACATAATCTTTAATGTATCCTTCGTTTTCTAGTTTTTTAATTCGATCATAAACAGAAGTCCTCGACATATTGAGTCTTTCGGTCAAATCTGTAATATCGAATCGGGCGTTTTCCTGTAAGATTCTGAGTAGTTCTATTTCTTGTTTGCTTAATTCTTGCATCGGATTTTTTCCAGTTAAAGTATAAAAAACAATTCAATTTAGGACAAAAACCTAAAAATATTTCACTTAAAAGGATTAAATACATATTTAAATCAAAAATTTCGTTCATTATTCTACAATAAATACTTTTGACGGAACAAAACATATTTTCAGCATACAAAATGAACAAATATATTATTATCGTTGCTTTAGGCGCGTTGAGTTTCGGAATGTTGTCTTCATTCGCCAAAATCGCCTATGGAGAAGGTTATAGCCCAGCTGAAATTACTTTGACACAAGCCCTTATGGGAACTTTAATATTATGGTCAATTGTCCTTTTCAGAAGAATAAAAAGCGGTAATAAACTAAAACCAGATTGGAAATTACTTTTAGCTGGAACTACAATGGGTTCTTCTGCTTATACCTATTATTTGGCTGTTGCTTATATTCCAGCATCTTTGGCAATTGTTTTACTAATGCAGATTACATGGTTGAGTATTTTGGTCGAATGGCTATTTTTTAAGAAAAAACCAAGTTACATTGAAGTCGGTTCTGCCCTATTTATAATTTTAGGAACAATCCTTGCCGGAGATCTTTTAGAGTTAGGCAATGCAAATATTTCTTTTACAGGAATTCTTTTAAGTCTTTTATCAGCTTTGCTTTATACTTTGTATATTGTTTTTACGAGCAAAATAGGAAAAGAAACACCTATGTTCGAAAAAAGCGCTTTAATGACCAGCGGCTCTGCCATGATTATATTTTTAATCAATTGTGAAGCCATTGCCACAAGTACTCATTTAGATTTCGGATTATTGCAATGGGGAACTTTTCTGGCCGTTTTCGGAACCGTGATTCCTCCTATTTGTTTTTCGGTTGGAATGCCTAAAATCGGTCCCGGATTAAGTTCTGTTTTACTGACTTTAGAATTGCCTGCAGCAGTTTTCTGTGCTCATATTATTTTGGGTGAAAAAGTTACTTTTTTACAAATTATCGGAATAGCCATAATGCTTGGTGCCATTATCTATCTTAATATTGCCAAAGCCAAAAAAGAAAAAGTAATTCAAAAAGAAGCTGCCATATGTTAATTGATAGCAACGGAAACAAGCTTTACGCTGAATATCATACTGTATCTAAAAACAGACCTACGTTGGTATTTTTACATGATTCTTTAGGTTGCGTAGAACTTTGGAGAGATTTACCTAAAAGAATCGCTACAGCTTGTCAATGCAATTTGTTGGTTTATGATCGTCTTGGTTACGGCAAATCTGATGCTATGGCAACATTTGAAAGACCTTTACATTATTTGGAATTAGAAGCCGATGTTTTAAATAATATCCTTGAAAGTTTACAAATAGAAAATGCGATTTTATTCGGCCATAGTGACGGTGGTTCAATTGCTTTGATTGCTGCTGCAAAATACCAAAACCGCATTAAAATGGTAATCTCAGAGGCCGCACATATTTTTGTGGAAGAAATTACGCTGAACGGAATTCGTAATGCTGTTCATTCTTATGAGACAACAAATCTCCCTTTAAAACTTGAAAAATATCATGCTGAAAAAACTGAAGCTGCCTTTAAAGCATGGACCAAAACATGGCTTAGAAATGATTTCAGAAATTGGAATATTGAAAGTTTACTCCCTGAAATTAATGTTCCTTTGCTTTTTATTCAAGGCGAAAAGGATGAATACGGAACGCTAAACCAAGTTGAAAAAACAATAAATTTAGTTAACGGAAAATCAGAGAAATATGTGTTGCCAAATATAGGGCATACTCCTCACAAAGAAGCGCCGGAATTAGTATTAGAAAAAGTCTGTGCTTTTATAAAGCACTATTTTTAAGCTGCCTTTTTTAGGCTGCGTTTTTTCTTCTCTAACAATTGAAGATGATTTTCTGCACAGAGAATCTTTTCTGTTGTGCCATTTTTTTGAATTTCAATCAAATAATGAAAATCTCTTTCTTTTGAAGTCGATTTTATTATCAGCCCTTTTTTGAAATCCATTTTTCCTTCTATTACTTTTGCCTCATAAGATCTCCCACTCAAGGCAGTGTAGGTCACCTCTTGTCCTTTTAGAAATTTCATCGTTTTAGCTATTCAGTTTATTATTATTCGCTAATACTCGCAAGTCTTTTTACAGTCAAAAATCAATAGCTAAGGGGGATAACCGATTTTTTCTTACTGACGCGCAATATAAAAAGTTTGAAAAAACAAGCACCCCGTATTTATACCTGTTTTTAAACGCTAAAAAGTTAATTTTCTGAAGTCCTTTTTTCTGATTCATATAAAATTTGATACAATTTAGAACAGTCATATTCAAGTCATTTTTAGGTCCAATGAGTAATTTTGAAGAGATAAATTTTCATTTCAAAAACAATTAAATCGAGATCAAAATGGTACAGGAAAGAGTAATGGAAAAACTAGCGATCTTAGCTGATGCCGCCAAATATGATGTTTCTTGTTCTTCGTCTGCAGGTCAGAACAAACGGAAGAATCAAAACAAAGGATTGGGTGACACAGGAAATGGAATTTGTCATGCGTACACTGAAGACGGACGCTGCGTGTCATTACTCAAAATCTTACTAACCAATCATTGCATTTTTGACTGCGCTTATTGCGTCAGCAGAAAAAGTAACGATATCAAACGTGCGGCTTTTACCGTTCAGGAAGTGGTAGATCTTACTATTGGTTTTTATAGAAGAAATTATATTGAAGGATTATTTCTGAGTTCAGGAATTTTTGACAATCCCGATTTTACAATGGAACGTTTGGTTCGCATTGCAAAGAAACTTCGATTAGAAGAAAATTTTAATGGCTATATTCATTTAAAAGCAATTCCAGGCGCAAGTGACGAGCTTATCCGAGAAGCGGGATTATATGCAGATCGTTTAAGTGTGAATGTAGAAATGCCAACAGAAAAAAGCTTGAAATTATTAGCCCCAGAAAAAAATCATGCTGATGTAATCAAACCAATGGAATATCTGAAAAATGAAATTGTGGGTTACACAGAAGAAAAAAAGTCAAATAAAAAAGCACCAATTTTCGCTCCAGCGGGACAAAGTACACAAATGGTGATAGGTGCAACTCAGGAAAATGACATGGAAATCTTAGGAATGGCGAATTATTTTTATGACCAAATGAACATGCGACGCGTTTATTATTCGGGTTATGTGCCGATAAGTTATGACAACAGACTTCCTCAAATTGGAACTCCTGTACCCATGATTCGGGAAAATCGTTTGTATCAAGCAGATTGGTTGCTTCGTTTTTACGGATTTAATGTAAACGAAATTGTGGGTTTTGATCAACCGAATTTAGATCTTGATATTGATCCAAAATTAGGTTGGGCTTTGCGAAATTTACATCAATTTCCAGTTGATGTGAATACGGCTGATTTAGAGTTAATTCTGCGTATTCCAGGAATTGGAGTGACAAGCGCTAAAAAAATTGTGACTGCCAGAAAATTCAAAAGATTACAACCAGAAGATTTACAAAAATTAGGAATTGCTTATAATCGCTCGAAATTTTTTCTGGCTTTTGCTTCTCCATTTCTTTTGCAGAAAGATTTGACTTCTATTCAAATAAAAGAACAGATTTTGAATATTCAAAACAGCAAGTACAAAAACGATTTTTCGAACCAACTTTCTTTGTTTCAATAATGATATTAGTAATTTACGACGGCACATTTGAAGGCTGGCTTACGGCAGTTTTTGAAATTTACGAATACAAATTCAAAGATGTTGTATTTGCTAAAGATGAATTTTCGAATGCCTTACTTTTTTCAAAAAACCATATTGTAGAAACCGACGAAACAAAGGCAAATCGAGTTTTAAAAGGCTTAAAACAGCGCCTTTCCCAAAATGGAATAACCAATATTTATAATGCTTTTTTTTCTGAATTACCGCAGATCGAAGAAAGCTTATTCCGTTTTGCCACCTATGTTTTTTCAAGTTCCATAAATGTAGAAGGAGATTTGAGCAATAATGATGTTCTAAACATTCAAAAAGCTGCACATTTAACAGGCAAAGAAAGTCATAGAATGAAAGCTTTTGTTCGCTTTAAACTTACCAAAGACAATTTATATTATGCCATCGTTGAACCCGATTGTAATGTTTTACCGCTCATTCAAAAACATTTTAAAAATCGGTATGCCGATCAACGCTGGTTAATTTATGATACTAAACGCAAATATGGTATTTATTACGATCTTGAAAATGTTTCTACGGTTCAACTCACATTTGATTCCAATCCTTCATCTTCTAAATTTCTAGCTGAAATCTCAGATGAAGGAGAAGAATTTTTCCAGAATTTATGGCGAAATTATTTTAAAAGCGTCAATATTGAATCCAGAAAAAACACCAAGCTTCATGTACAGCACATGCCGAAACGATATTGGAAACATTTGACAGAGAAAATTCCGGACTTTAAAAACAGTAAATAAATTATTTACTTTTTTTGAGTGCATCCAACAATTCCACCATATCTACCACGCCATAAGTTGACGAATAATCAGAAACAGCATAAGGCAAAATCAAGCTATTATTATGGATAATGGCACCACAAGAATATACCACATTCGGCACATATCCTTCACGTTCATCTTCCAACGGAGCCAACAAAGGTTCTGTAAGTCTTCCTATTTCTTTAGACGGATCATCCAAATCAAATAAAGAAGCGCCAATGCAATAACGTCGCATTGTACCCACGCCATGTGTAATTACAAGCCAACCTTCTTCTGTCCAAAGCGGAGAACCGCAATTTCCTATTTGTGTTAATTCCCAAGTAAAACGTGGCTCTTGGAGTAAAATCGGCGTATTCCATTGTGTTGCTCGGTCTGAATACATGATGTAATTATTAACACCATCTATTCGTGCCAGCATCGCATATTTTCCTTTAATCTTTCGAGGAAACAAAGCTAAGTTTTTGTTCTGAGCACCTTCGCCATGAAGCGGCATTACTCTAAAACTATAAAAATCTTCAGTTGAAATTAATTTTGGTAAAATCGTATGTCCGTTGTAAGCAGTATAAGTCGCCATGACGCGAACTGAATCGTCATCGTCTACAAAACGCACAAAACGCGCATCTTCAATTCCGCGGCTTTCCGAATCCGAAATCGGGAAAATAACACGTTCTGTAATATCCGAATCGTGTTTGAATTGTAAATCGTAAAATGAATTGGCCAACCACAATATTTCCTGCAAAGCTGTTTTTCTCTCTTCTCGAATTGACGGATCACTCAAAGCTGTTGTCAGCATATTTTTAAGAACCGTAAACTCGAATTCTTCGGGAAGATCGTGCATAATTTGTGCGATATATTTATCGGTTGTATGCATTTCAATCAACTTGGTCAAAAAGCGTTCTTTATTAAACAGGGTTTTATGTTCGATTTCTGCCTTGTCAATATGATTTCCAATTTTCATGATATGCAGATTATTATCGCGGTCCAAAATTCCTCTTCTAAAAACAATTGACGAAATATGTCCTTCTCCTGTCGCTCTAAAAGAAATCACGACACGTTTTTCACCAGCTTCTAATCCTGTTTGGTCAAAATCCTCCACAATCGACGGATTAAAAATCGCAGCCGATTCTATTGCATATTCCATTGTACAATAAGAACCAATCAGCATTTTGCGATCTAAAGACATGGCTTCGTAATCAATCTGCATTTCTTCGATTATAGGTCTTATTCTTTCGCAATGTCTAAAGAAAACTGCCGAAATATTTCTATGGCGTCTAGCAAACTCACGCAGTGTTTGCTCTAAAGTTTGTAAAACTTGTTTTTCGTCCAGCATCATAATTCGAAGCACCATTTGCTGGGTCCTTTCGTTCCCATTCATAAAATAGCGGGCAACAACTCTTCTTGAATCTGGTGTAAATTTTATGTTTTTTCGAACTACTGATACTCGCATAGTGGTATTTTTTTTAGGGTATTAAGTTTATGTGAATCATTTATTCTACAACAAGTTAATAATTTTGTTAAAGAAAAAAGCCTAATTTTTTATTAAACTTTAAATTCTCTCTTATTTCGAAAAGAAAATCGACGAAGAAAACTTTTTTTTCTAATTTAGTCCGCACACCAGCAACCAAAAAAGATGAACAAAGTAAAATTTTTGAGAGAAGAAAAAAACATGACTCAAAATGAATTGGCGGAGAAATCAGGACTTTCCTTGAGAACCGTTCAAAGAATCGAAGCTGGAAGCAGTCTTAAAGGATTTACCTTAAAAACGATTGCCGAATCTTTAGAAACCACAGCTGAAAATCTTATTATCAAGAAAGAAAACAGCCCTGTTGAAAGAGCAAAAATCATTAATCTTTCTGCTTTGACTGGACTTATTATTCCTTTTGGAAGCTTTATTTTTCCTTTAATTTTAACTTATAAAACCAAAGATTTACAAAACAGGGAAATCGGAAAACAGATTATAACGATTCAAATATTTCTTAGTTTGATACTTTCGTTTTTAATGATTTTGAGCCCCTTTATTCAGAACGCTTTTTCCATCCAATTTCCACTTTTTCTTATTCCATTATTATTAATTCTTTGTTTAAAATTAGTCATTGTGGTACTCAACGGAATCAGTTTAAACCAGAAACAAATTTTAGCTATCAAACTAAAAAACAACTTCTTATAATTCAAGTCATACAAATGTCGTAAAACTGTCGTCTTGATTTTGCACGAAAATTGGAATCGAAGTCCGAATCTTGCATAAAAATTTAGACATGAAATTATTTAAGAAAATTACCATCGTTGTTTTAGTCCTTATCGTTTTATTTCTTCTTGGAGGATATTTTTATTTTCAAAAGAAATTTACACCAACCGAAAACTATTTGACCGTTTCTGGAACCGCAGAAAATATTCCTCTGCGATGGATTCCTTCTGATGAAAATTCACATTCAGCACTTCTTTTTCCTGTAAAAATTAAGGGAACAAACCGAACCTTTTATATGCAGTTTGATTCGGGATCGGCAACTACGGTTTTCTACAAAAATGCATTAGAATCGATTGCCAAAAAATTTCCAAATCAGATTAAAATGAATGCAAAAGAAATGGAACTTTCAACGCATTTTACAATCGGAAAAATGAAGATCATTTCTAACACTTTTGAAGTTCTAGACTATGGAAAAAAAATCGACTTTGACAATCCAAATGCCGAAAATATAATTGGAACTATAGGAACCGATTTACTGGAAAAACGTGTTACAATTTTAGATTTTAAAAACAATAAATGTTCGTTTGTAGAGCAAATGGAAGAAAAAGGTTTTCTGAATTTTGAATTCAAAAAACGTAAAATATTAATTACCGCAAAATTAGACCATGAAAATCTAAAATTACTTTATGATTCTGGAACAAGTGGCTACGAATTGATTACTCAAAAAGAAATCTGGAAAAAATATAAAAACCCTAAAAGTCCAATAAAAACAGAAAAAGGAAATTCTTGGGGAAATACGTTGGATGTTTTTTCCGCTTCCGCGAATAAGCAAATGCTTTTTGGCAATAGCGCAGTACAAATTTCTGAAGTTACTTATATTGAAGGCACTTCAGAACTGCAAAAATTCTTGATGAAACGTTCGGGAATGCAGGGAATGATTGGAAATAAACTTTTCCTCAATCATAAACTAATTCTGGACTGCAAAAACGAAAAATTCAAATTAGAATAAAAGTAATTTTCTTTCTATAGATTATTTTTAAGAGTTGATGTCAATAATGCTTTCGACATTTTTGATGAAAGCATCTGTGTCTTTAATTTCCTTTTCAATAGACAAATGATGATCTGACAAATTGTATTGATCCAGCATGTCTTTTTTTAAGTATTTAATCATAGATTCTAGACTTCGAGTATCATTTTCTCCTTGTCTATTTAACTCTCTTTGTTTGCTTTGCAGATAATCTAAAGTTTCTTTTAACCTTTGAACGTTTAATTTTCCAGTCATTAATTCATTATAAAATTCATAAAAAAATAGTAGCCAGAAATGCGGTAAGATTCAGTTCTCCAAAAACTAATTATCATTTGAATTTACCTCATTCCCGGTCACTATCTTCTCACACTTACGTTCAAACTGACCATTTGGTTTGAGACAAATATATTTTTTTTGATTTTTTCTAAAACAACAAATACAAACAATTGATTTACAATTATTTAAAAAGACAAAATATTTTTACTTTTTTCAAAATCTTAAAAGAATGATAAAGATTACAAAGTGTTTTTAAGATTAAAAATGCAACTTTCAGAACCTCAAAACGTTACCAAAAACGATCTTAAATTGTGAATATCTATTTGAATATTTAACTATTTATTTTCCAGTAAAATTTATCTTTGGCATCCTTAAAATTTAAAAAGAGATGAGCGTAGTTTGGTACGAATGCAAAGTAAAATATAGAAAAACAGATGAAACTGGAGGACAAAAAGTATTAACTGAACCTTATTTGGTCGATGCCTTGTCGTATACAGAAGCTGAAAAAAGAATGAATGAAGAAATGGCCGCTTACACTAGTGAAGAATTTAAAATCACTTCTATCAAAGTGGCAAATTATGCTGAAATTCATCCTTTTGAAAATGCAGACAGATGGTTTAAATCTAAAATCACTTTAATTGCTTATGATGAAGAAAGTGGTAAAGAAAGAAAAACAAGTATGTATATGCTGGTTCAGGCAAATGATGTTCGCGAAGCTTATGACAATACACTTCATATAATGAAAAGTACGATGGGAGAATATTCTATTCCTTCCATTTCAGAAACACCAATTATGGACGTTTTCCCATATTTCAGTGGTGAAGAAGGCGAAACCGAAATGCTGGAAAGATTCAACGCCCTGAAAGCTTCTAAACCAGACAAACCAGAAGTTGAAATTATCGACCACATGGAATTTGAAACTGCAACAGAGGAATAAAAATTTCACAAAAGCTTCAGAGAAATCTGGAGCTTTTTTTTGTTCAGATAGCAAAATAAAAAACTCTTACAATTAAAAATAAATTTTATATTCGTTATACTTTTAAATTCTAGCAAAACCCTAAAAACAAAAACTTTATGAACAAGAAAACACTAATTTTAATTGGGTTTGTTATTCTAAAATTTGTTTTGCAGTATGTTTTAATAAGTCCGGAATACGATTTACAGCGAGACGAATATTTGCATCTCGATCAGGCGCATCATCTGGCTTGGGGATATTTATCTGTTCCTCCGGTAACTTCCTGGTTTTCTTGTCTTATTTTATTACTTGGAAATTCGGTTTTTTGGGTTAAGTTCTTCCCTGCTCTGTTTGGCGCTTTAACACTTTTGATAGTTTGGAAAACTATCGAACTTTTGAAAGGAAATCTCTACGCTTTAATCTTGGGTGCTCTCGGAATTTTGTTTTCTTGTTTGTTGCGTCTCAATACGCTTTATCAGCCCAACTCTCTTGATGTTTTATGTTGGACTGCATTTTATTATATTATTATACAATACATTACAACCGAAAAGAATAACTGGCTGTATTTTGGAGCAGCCGTATTTGCATTTGGATTCCTCAACAAATACAATATTTTATTTTTACTTCTCGGTTTAGTTCCTGCTCTTTTGATTTCTAAACAAAGAAAAATACTAACCAAAAAAGAACTCTATTTTGCCCTAATTATGGGATTTCTGTTTATACTTCCTAATCTCGTATGGCAATATAGAAATCAGTTTCCGATTGTGCACCATATGAAAGAATTGGCAGCAACACAATTGGTAAATGTCGATCGGTTAGACTTTTTAAAAGAGCAGATTCTCTTTTTTATAGGTTCTTTTTTTGTAATTCTAAGCGCGCTTTTTGCTTTGTTATTTTACAAACCTTTTCACCAATACAAATTCTTTTTTGCTTCGTTTGTCTTTACGCTTTTAATCTTTATTTACTTTAAAGCTAAAGCTTATTATGCCATTGGACTATATCCAATTTACATCGGATTTGGCGCTATTTATCTATCCGAAATTTTAGACAACGGATGGAAACGTTTTCTAAAACCTGTTTTTATACTGATTCCGTTATTGTTTTTCATTCCGATGTACAATATTGCTTTTCCAAATAAAAGTCCCGAATATATCGCTTCAAATCCTGAGAAATACCGAAAATTAGGAATGCTTCGTTGGGAAGACGGAAAAGAACATCAATTACCACAGGATTTTGCCGATATGCTAGGCTGGAAAGAACTTGCCCGAAAAACAGATTCGATTTATGGCTTGTTTCCAAAAACAGAAAACACTCTAGTGCTTTGCGACAATTATGGTCAGGCGGGAGCTATAAATTATTACACCAAAAAAGGAATTAAAGCTGTTTCATTCAATGCCGATTATGTGAATTGGTTTAATTTAAATGTGAAGTATCAAAACTTAATTCGTGTAAAAGAGTTCAACGATGTAAGTGATGAACTTGCAAAAACAGGAGCATTTTTTGAAACTTCTCTTTTTGGTGCCGAAATTACCAACAAATATGCGAGAGAATATAGAACTACTCTTTTTGTCTTTAAAAATGCTAAAATCAATATCAACAAACGATTAGAAGACGAAATCAAAAAAGTAAAAAATTACAACGATTAGAATGACCGATTTCAAGAATATCTCTTATTTAAAAACAGGCAATCAAAAACAGCAATTGGTTTTTGAAATTTTGACGAAAAACAAAATCTTAGAAAACCTCACCGATTTTGATCCTATTTTGGTAGGCACAATCCCAATCAATATTGATATTGAAAACAGCGATCTTGATATTATTTGTTATTGGAAAAACAAATCTGATTTTATCGAAAGAATTAAAGTGCTTTTTGAAAAAGAAAGTAACTTCAGCATGAAAGAAATCGTAATTGAGAATCAAAATTCTGTAGTAGCTAACTTTCATATTGATGCTTTTGAAATCGAAATCTTTGGGCAAAATGTTCCAACGGAGCTTCAAAATGGCTACAAACACATGATTATCGAAGAGAAAATCCTTCAATCTAAAGATGAAAACTTCCGATTAGAAATCATTAAATTAAAAGAAAAAGGACTAAAAACTGAACCCGCATTTGGCTTATTACTAGGCTTAAACGGGAATGTTTACCAAGAATTATTAGATTTTAACATCTAAGAAAAACAGGCCTTTTTAAAAATTATAAAAAATAAAGTGCCTTTTTTATTTGCATAACCGTATTTAGTGTGTATCTTTGCACCCGAAACATCGCGGGATAGAGCAGTAGGCAGCTCGTCGGGCTCATAACCCGAAGGTCACAGGTTCGAGTCCTGTTCCCGCTACGCAGACGAAAAGCTTCAGAGAGATCTGGAGCTTTTTTATTTTAAAAATTCCGAACAAACAAAAAAAATAAATATTTTCTTTCATTAAAACCATTAACTAACTCAAAATCAATTTATTTTTTCATTACATTTATTATAAATAACGAGTACCATAAAAGCAAGTTTAATTATATAAATAATGAAATATGAAATTCTTAGACTTTTGTAAATGGTTAAGTATAATAACAATTATACTTTTTACCAGCAATTGGAATGTTGAAGCTCAAACCAAAAAACAGCCTAATATTTTGGTTATTTGGGGAGATGATATTGGTTGGGAAAATGTCAGTGCTTACGGAATGGGCGTAATGGGCTACACCACTCCTAACATAGATAAAATTGGTTATGAAGGAATTCGGTTTACAGATCATTATGCGCAGCCATCCTGTACAGCAGGACGAGCTTCATTTATTACAGGCCAATATCCTATTCGTTCAGGAATGGTAACAGTAGGTATTCCAGGAGATAAACTTGGATTACAAGCCGCTTCTCCCAGCTTAGCAGAGGTTTTAAAAAAAGTCGGTTATTCGACAGGACAATTTGGTAAAAATCATTTAGGAGATCGTAATGAGCATTTACCCACTGTTCATGGTTTTGATGAATTCTACGGAAATTTATATCATTTGAATACTCAGGAACAGTCCGAATACCCTGATTATCAAAATTATGCCAAAAACTATCCAGGAGGAGCTGAAACATTTGCCAAAAAATTCGGTACTCGCGGTGTATTGCATTCCTATGCAACTGCAAAAGATGATCCGACAATTGATCCAAGATTTGGCAGGGTTGGAAAACAGAAAATTGAAGATACTGGGCAATTGACTATTGAACGAATGAAAGATTTTGACGCAGCAGAAGTGATTCCGAGGGCAGAAGGATTTATGAAGAAAGCCAAAGAAGACAACAAACCGTTTTTTGTGTGGCTTAATACCAGCAGAATGCACCTGTACACTCATCTAAATGACAAATGGCGTCATGCTGCGGATACTATTACCCATGATCAGGACATGCACGGTGGTGGAATGATGCAGCACGACCATGATATTGGATTAGTTCTTGACTGGTTAAAAGAAAATGGTCTTGAAGAAAATACTATTGTTTGGTATTCTACTGATAATGGACCTGAACATTCTTCATGGCCATATGGCGCTACCACCCCATTCCGCGGAGAAAAGATGACAACTTATGAAGGCGGGGTTAGAGCTATATCGATGCTAAGGTGGCCAAATATGATTAAGCCAAATCAAATCTTAAACGGAATTCAGGCTCACATGGATATGTTTACTACTTTTTCGAATATTGCTGGTGTGCCAACAGTAAATGAAGATATAAAAAAAGAAAAGAAACAATATATAGACGGTATCAACAATTTGGACTATTGGCTTGGAAAATCTAAAAAAAGCAACAGAAACGATTTTCTATATTATCATGAAAGCAGACTGATGGCTGTTAGACAAGGTCCGTGGAAAATTCATTTTAGTACACGTGAAAATTATTATGCTGAAATTCATCCAAGTGGATATCTCACTTTTAATCTTCGAAGTGATCCTTTTGAAAGCTATGACAGTGTAGATTCATATGGTCATTTGGGACAGAGAATATCGTGGGTTGTCGCACCAATGATGGAACTAGTGCAGGGGCATTTGAAAACCTTAGCAGAATATCCGCCTGTTCAAAAAGGAACAACTTTCGATATGTCAAATTTAGTTCAGGATTTTTTAGCAACCCAGAAAGAAACAACTAAGAAGTAATTAAAAAAGTTTCAAAAAAAAAAAAAAAATCAAAAAGAGGAAAATAAAATCTCATTCAAATCATTTTCTAAATGGTTAGATAATTGAATGCTTCCCGCTACTAAAAACAAAAAGCTTCAGAGAAATCTGGAGCTTTTTTTGTTTCTAATTTATGCTGATACAAGATATTTCCACAGCCTGTCAGTTGAAAACTTCAAAAAACTGTGAAACGCTTTTTTATTTGCAAACCAAAAAGGTGCTTTCATAAGCAATAAGACTGCTTTTACAAACTCATTATTCTCAAGATTAAAGACATCATTACTTTTGAAAAAATCTATGTTTGTTCAACAAATTGAATACAAAAGCCTTTAAGCCTTAATATAAATTTCGACATTCAATTTAAAATGATAAAATTTCCATACTGTCATCGGCTTATTAATCATTCAAAAGGGAAGGGATTGGAAATACTCCTTTTTTTGCTACGTAAGAGAAAGCAATCTTATCATTAAAAACGTTTCAATTAACATCAAATAATACAAAAACCAAAATGAAAAAAACAATCATAATTTCAGCTATTATCCTAATTAGCACTATAATAATATCTTGCAACAAAGATAAAAGCCTTTCTAAAGGGAATCATAATAATATTTCATCCGATAGTCCAGACAGTAAAGAATACAAAGCTTCTCTAAGATTAAAAGTCCTTGATTCAGTACTAAAAGTTATGAAGACAGAGTCACCCTATCCCAATGACATGGAAGTGATTTCAATGAAAGAAGTAGACTCTATTACATATTCTGAAGTTGCAGAACGCAGTCTTAGAATGTCTAAAGGGGCATATAAAGGTACCTCGCACTACGTAGATCCCCGCATTACGCCAGAACTAAAAAGAATGGCTTTGGACAAAAGCATAAAAGGCTACGTATTACACTATAAAATTCGATACAGAGTCAATGACATAAGAGTTGAAGTACAAGATTGTGTTGTAATTATTGATGCTATTAAAAACACTATTATATACAGCAATAATCATCTTGCTAGTCATGATACCTTGGTACACGAATTAATGTTGGGTTTAGAAAATTTTCTACTTCGTACAATCAAATAATGCTTTACTTGAAAATAAAAAAACACATTATAAATCTCACTAGAAAAGATTAAAACAATTTAAGAAACTTTGTAATGTTAGGCCTTAAAACAAGTCCAGAATAAATTTAAAACGCTAATTGCAGGAAGTTCAAAAATAATCTTTAGTAAAGTAGTTAGATATTTGAATGCTTACCGCTACCAAAACAAAAGCTTCAGAGAAATCTGGAGCTTTTTTATTTTGTATAATACCTTTGCACCAACCGGATATAATATTCCTGATTTAGATATAATATCTGACAAAAAAATCTTGTACGGAATATTTTTTTTTATCTTTGAAATTCAGGTTTTTTAATCCAATTGGCTTTATCTTTGAGCCTTCAGAAATTCAAGATTTATTTATGGAACAGAAAATTCATCAGGGAAGAAACGTAAAACGTTTCAGAGAAATGCTTGGCATCAAACAAGAAGCTCTTGCTTATGATCTAGGTGAAGAATGGAATCAGAAGAAAATTTCAATGCTGGAACAAAAAGATGTCATTGAGGAAAACCTGTTAAGACAAATTTCAAATTCCTTAAGAATTCCTGTTGAAGCTTTCCAGAATTTTGATGAAGAACAGGCAGTGAATATTATTTCCAACACCTTCAACGATCAATCGAATGGATATAATTATCATCCAACTTTTAATGTAAATCCTGTTGAAAAATGGATAGAAGCTCTGGAAGAAATAAAACGATTAAATTTGGAACTTTTGAAGGCGAAAGATGAGCAAATTAAAGCACTGGAACAGTTATTAAAGGAAAAATAAGCTTCAGAGAAATCTGGAGCTTTTTTTGTTTAAGTTTATGTTTTTATGAATTTCATTGCGCTCAAGCAAGACACTCGCACCAGCCTAGGAAATACTCCGACGCTTTTTTTAACTTACGCTCAGTGTTATCTTTTTACAAGTTTAGCTCTTTGCACATTTAAATTTACAATTATGATTAGAGAAATTACAGAGATAGATTATCCGCGATTAATGGAAATTTGGCAAAGTGCCGTACTTAACACACATGATTTTCTTAAAGAGGAAGATTTTTTATACTACAAAGAAATGCTTCCTACCTATTTTGAACATGTTGCCTTATTTGGATTTGAGAAAGAAGGAGTATTGGTTGGTTTTATAGGAACTTCAAAAGAAAATATTGAAATGCTATTTATTGATAATAATTTTCGTGGAAATGGAATAGGAAAAAAATTGATCACATTTGCAATAAGCACTTTAAAAATAAATAAAGTTGATGTGAATGAGCAGAATACGCAAGCGGTTGACTTCTACAAATATGTAGGTTTCAAAATAGTAAAAAGATCAGCGCTTGATGAAAAAGGCAAAGAATACCCTATATTACATATGGAATTATAATTTACTATTAAGCGAAATCTTACTGGCTTACAAACACGAAAAGCTTAGAATCCTTTTCCTGCTATTAAAATGAAGCTTCAGAGAAATCTGGAGCTTTTTTATTTTCTCCTTTTCTCCATTTTAAAACACAAAAACATCATCCAAGAAATCTATCAAAGTAAAAAAGCATTTTAACCAAAAAAACTAAGCTTATCAGTAGCAAAATAAAAGAAAGAATGCTGTAGATTTTGTTTTTATGAACTTTCAAAAATGCAAAAAGTAAACATCCAAAAACAATACTGGCAATTGTATATAGCATTTTTAGAAAAGCCAAAACATCTTCGTCAATTACAATACAATCCCCTTCATTAACTTTATACGGAACTAAAAAATAGCTTAAAAGCAGGATAAAAACTCCAATAAAAAAGATTATCCGTAGTATAAATTTCATAGTTTTTAATTTTTCTTAGTGATTCAAATCTCTTCTATTTTCGAGGCTAGAAATTAGATTTACAGAATTCTCATATCTTCTACTACAAAATTGAGAAACATTTACTTAATTTTTATAAGAAATTCTTACGCCAAAAAAGTCATAAAATAAAACTTTCAGGAATTGAATATAACAAAACAGACGATATATTCCTGCAAGGCTTACTATTGGCTCTAAATCAAAATTCTTCATTTTTAGTATTATGAATAATTTCCCACCTTTAAGTAAAATACTATCGACAAACAACCAAAAAAACCGATGTAATACATAAAAGTTATATATACTTCGACTGCTCACATCTGTTTTTTGTCATTAGAAAAATTAGTATTTCAGTATAAATTTTAAAAATTTTCAATATAGAAAAAAACTACTCACACGTCATTTTATTCTTTTTAAAGTTTCAATGCCTAGCGGTAATGTTTATGGTTCTCTATTGAAGATGTTTGAAATTTAATAAAAAAGGTCCCCTGAAGACCACTTATTTATTAATTTTTAGATTATCAGATTATGAAAAAACTTTACTTTTCATCTGCACTGTTTACAACAGTACAACTTTTTCTTTTACTACACCCTACGACAGCTCAGTATGCTGCTACTCCTTCAGGACGTTCCTTTGACAACTTTAAAGAAGCATGCCTTTCTAAATCTATCAATGCGGCTCAAGACAGACATCGTGTTTGGCTTAATTTAACCAGTGAAGATGGTATTTTCAAACAGCTCTTAATTGGGTATATTGCAGGAGCTACTAACGGATGGGACGTTAAATATGATGCAATATCATTGGACGCTTATATGCCTGCAGATTTTTACAGCATAAACGACAGAAAAAAATTAGTTATTCAAGGACGCGCTTTACCTCTTGAACTATCAGACATGATTCCATTAGGATATAGATCGGCAGTTACGGGAGATCTTACTATTTCTATCGATAATGCAGATGGCGATTTAGCCAATAAGGATATTTATCTTGTAGACAAACAGACTGGAAGCATTCACAATCTTAGAGATGGCGGTTACACCTTTTCTACCGAAATAGGAGTTTTCAACGATCGTTTTGAAATGCGATATACCGAAGATCAAAACTTGGGAATACCTGAATCTGGGATTATTTCACAGCAATTTACAGTAGCTTCAAAAAACAAAATTATCAGTTTAATATCCCGCGATGCACTTTTAAAGGAAGTTTTTGTTTACGACATAACTGGAAAAATGCTCTACAACAATCAAAGGGTTAACAATTCTGATTTAGAAATCAGTGGAATCCAGGCCAATGCTCAAATCTTGCTTGTAAAAACAATATTTGACAATGGAAATACCATAACAAGGAAAATATTTTACTAATTGCTCACATTAAAAACAATTCTAAGCCAGCGGATATCAAGTTGATTCTGCTGGCTTTTTTGCAAAACAGAGTAATTCTGGGAATTTTTGAATAGATTTTTTTAAATCAAGGAACAAAAAACCAAAAGAATATTCTTTCAAAAACAAAACAACACTACTAAAGTTCATTTTTTTTTATTTTTTTTTCACTTCAAAAAAAAGGGATATTTTTTCTCATAAACTAAAAACAACAAATTATTAATCAAACAAATACACACTATTTAACTTAATAAACTATTACCCAATTATTCTAAAAAGATGATTTTTTATCCAAATTTGAAGAAAGTTTTTTTCAAAATCATTTTGTGTATTACAAAAATAGTTGCATTTTTGCACCCGCAATAGCAAAGCAGGTCCGTTCGTCTATCGGTTAGGACGCCAGGTTTTCATCCTGGTAAGGGGGGTTCGATTCCCCCACGGACTACTTAAAAAGATAAAAGCTTCAGAGAAATCTGAAGCTTTTTTGTTTTAAGAATTTAGCAAAAAAAAGACCACTTTAAAAGTGGTCTTTTTTCTTCTTATTTTGAGAAAAATTATGCTCTGAACAAAGCATATTTATTATAGTTGTACAACACTTCGTCGTAAGGAACAAAAAGTGAAACGATTTTTTCTGTTGCCTCATCAAATTGAATCCCGTTATGTTTTCTGAACAAATAAACCTCTTTTAAACAATTAGAAAGACTTTGATGAATTTCGGTTGTAAAAGTTGGCAGCTTTTTATCTCCTACCAAAAGATCAATTTGATAGTTTGAACTGCTTTTTGATAAATTATTCCCAATAATTCTAATAGTAAAAGTGGTCTTGTTTCCGTATTGCTCACCTTGATATTGTAGTGTCATAATTTCTGTTTATTAAGATTAGTAATAGCGCAGTTTATAAAGACTTTGCTTCTTTAAATACTTGTATTAAAGTTATAAAATTTTAGACAAACATAAAGAATTCATTTCTAAATTAAATGTTATTTTTTTCAAGAATCTTAACTTCTTAAAAAGCAAAAAACCGTAACGAATTACGGTTTCAGCAATTAACTAAATATATTTAATCAACTTTTTTAACGAGTGTAAAATTCATTCATAAGCACGATTAATTTTTGGGCAACAATTGTAATTTATTTTTCAGCGTTTAGAGCAAAAAACCAGTTATCATCATATTTCGTAATGCAAGATTTTTCGGGTACTAAGTTATATATTTCATAGATAACATGCACTTAATATCGATAAACTGTTAATAAAAATTTTATTAGCACGATTTACCCCTCTTTTTAAATTAATAATGCGGTATTACTTTTTTAGCTACATTTGAATCAACTAATTCTAAAAACCTCATATTATGAAAATTAACTTCGTCGCATTACTTTTAGCCGCAATCGTTACACTTGTTGTAGGCTTTATTTGGTATAGCCCAAAAGTGTTCGGAACTATCTGGATGAAAGAAAATAATTTGACTCAAGAAGAGTTAAGGAAAGGAAATATGCTCAAAATTTTCGGATTAACGTATATTTTTTCTTTGATGATCACTATGACTTTAATGTCGCTAACAATTCATCAATCTGGCGCAATCGGAATGGTTGGAGGCCCACCATTGATCGATAGCGCAAAACCTTCTTTTGCTGCTTTTATGGCTGATTACGGAATGGCTTACAGAACCTTTAAACATGGAGCTCTTCACGGATTTATGTCTGGCTTGTTCTTCGCATTCCCATTAATCGGAATTAATGGCTTATTCGAAAGAAAATCTTGGAAATATATTTTTATTCATACTGGTTACTGGCTTATTACTTTGACTTTAATGGGCGGAATTGTATGCGGATTTGCATAAAAATTACAATCAAAAACCCGTTTGGATTTAAAACTCAAACGGGTTTTCTTAATAATAACTTAAAGAAAGTGAGTTATTATAAATATTATCTAATTTTGACGAAATTAGCTCACTCTCTTGAATACAACTTATTCTTTCCAGATTTACAAAAGCGCTTCATTACTGCCTTTAGAGTGGAATTTGCTTGCTGTTGACAATATTTTTTTAACACGGGAATATCTTGAAGTGCTAGAAAATTCTTCTCCTGTAAATATGACTTGCCATTTTATTGGACTTTTTGAAGAAAAAAAACTAATCGGAATTGTTTTAACACAGTTCTTATTTGCAGAAAAACTGGAATCTTTTGGCGAACGCGATAAATGCCTAAAAACTTCTGTTCGCAATTTTGCTTTAAAAAATTTCGCCTCTCATGTATTGTTTGTTGGAAACAATATGTTGACAGGTCAAAACGCCTTTGTTTTTGATCAAAACATCAAAGAATCTAAAGCAATTAAAACGCTTCATAAAGCCATAAACCAACTAAAGAAGGATTTAAAAGAAAGCGGAAAGAAAGTTCACATTACCAGCATAAAAGATTTCACAGCAAAAGAAATTGAACCGCTTCAAGCTGAATTCAAAAACAACTATACGTTTTCGACACAGCCTAATATGATTTTTGAAATCAATGAAAACTGGAAAACAGAACAAGATTATATTGATGCTTTATCCAAAAAATATCGTGACCAGTACAAACGTGCGCGTAAAAAATCGGAAGGAATTGTAAAGCAAAAAATGACTCTTTCAGATATTAAACAATATGAAGATGTAATTTATGATTTGTATTTTCATGTTGCCAAAAACGCACCTTTCAATACTTTTTTCCTAGCTCGAAATCACTTTAGTTTTTTTAAAGAAATCATGGGTGATAACTTTTTGCTTTATGGTTATTTTCTAGATGAAAAATTAATTGGATTCAATACTTTAATCAAAAACGGCGACGTCATGGATACTTATTTTTTAGGTTATGACGAAAGTATACAGCGCGAGAAAATGCTTTATCTCAACATGCTTTATGACATGATTGCTTATTCTATCAAAAAAGGATTTCAAGAAATTGTTTTTGCCAGAACGGCGCTTGAAATTAAAAGTTCTGTTGGTGCAAAACCTGTAAAAATGTACGGTTTAATTACGCATAGCAACGCTTTGATCAATCATAATATTTCGAGGTTTTTCAATTATCTAGAACCCAAAACTGAATGGCAGGAACGCAATCCTTTTAAATAAAAAATGTGTCGCTCCGCTGAAACTTTGAGACTTACGATTCAAAAAATATTATCTATAAATATTTCGCTCCTAAACGGAGCTTTTTTAGCTCTGGAAGATGCGGAATATTTATAGAAACCCTAGCGTTTAAAGCTGTAAAAGCTCTAACGGAGCGACATAATTCAAAATTCCTAAAAAATTAAGGAACAGCGATTTTCATCTGCTTATGCAGAATATGAATCTCTAATGAAGTCTGAGCACCGCAATATTCACCATCAATTTGAAAATTCACAGGATAATCGGTTTTTACTTCGGCTTTGTCTGTTGAAATAATAACAATATCATCGGAATCGATTGGCATATTCCCAGTAATTATTTTCCCAATTAAAAGTAAATCCAGGCTTTTTAAAATAACCAATTCAAATTTTCCATCATTCATAGCACCATTTGGATTTATAATTACTCCTGTTCCGTATTTCTGCGAATTGGCAATTACAATCATTCTGGCCACATGCTCTACTGTTTTATTGTTTGCAGAAATGGTTGCCACAAAAGGATCTTCTGATTCTTTTAGCGTTGTAAAAGCTTGCAATGCATATCCCCAAAAACCTCGAACATCGCTTTGTTCGTAATTTTTTACCAAGTTTGCATTTAATCCTAAATCACTTAAATGAATACTTTTTTTGCCATTGATGCAAATCATATCCATTTCTATAAAGTGGCTTAAAAACGCTATTTTAAGGTTCTCTTCTATTCCTGCCGGAAGATTCAAATCTACCGAAAGTCCGTTTGCAGATCCTGCTGGCAAAATTCCAATTATGACGTCCTGATCTTCCATGGCTTCGGCAACCATTTTTATAGTTCCGTCGCCACCAGCTACAATAATTCTTTCAGGCTGCTGCTGACTATATAAAGATTGTATTTCTTTTAAATCATTTTTCCCAGTTGTCTCATAAACCTCTAAATTAAAATGATTAGTAGTTGCAAATTCCTGAACAGACTCAATCAACTCCGATTTATCAAGGTCTCCCGATATCGGATTTACAACAAATATGATATTCTTTTTCACAATTCTATTTTTAAAACCAATTATATTAAGTAAATTACAGTTACCTAAATATACGTAATTAATGAAACCAATTCTACAATTATATCGCGGTTATGCAAATGAACAGGAATTAATTGTGATGGGGCATGTTTTAAAAAGAGAACACAATTATGATTTTGAGAGAAAGAAATTAAAAAATGCCACCTCAATTCTTAAATTATTCAGGATAAAAACCATTAAAAACTTTGATGTTTATCTGCATTATAACAACGAAATCATTCACACCAAGACTTTAGATGATGGTTATTTCAATTTCTGCATTCCACTTGAAAAAGAAACCCATTTCGGCTGGATGCCTTATGAAGTAAGCCTGAAATACGGGAATGAAACCGTAACATGCAAAGGCAGTTTTATCAGGCCCCACAAAGGAAAACTTGGAATCATTTCTGATATTGACGACACTTTTCTTATTTCGCACACCAATAATTTCTTCCGAAAACTTTATATTTTGTTGTTTAGAAATGTGAACGACCGTAAAGTTTTTAAAGATGTTGTTCCGCACTATCAGGCTTTAAGTTCGGCTGGAAGGCAAAACACAGAAGAAGTAAACGCTTTTTTCTACATTTCGAGCAGTGAATGGAACTTGTATCGATTTATTGCAAAATTTACCAAGATAAACAAACTCCCAAAAGCTGTTTTTTTATTAAAAGACATTAAAAGAGGAATCACCGATTTCTTTATGAGCGGAAGAGGAAATCACGATCATAAATTTGAAAAAATTAGACATGTTGTAGAATTTTATCCTACCCTAAAATATGTTTTGATGGGCGATGACTCACAACATGATCCGTTTCTATATGAAAGAATCTGTAAAATATTCCCTGTAACAGTAATTGCTGTTTACATTAGACAAACGGGAAAATCGCAGAAAAAAGAGGTGACAAGGATTTTAAAGAATTTAGAAAGCCTGAATGTTTCTGTCTGTTATTTTAAAGAAAGTAGCAAGGCAATTGAACATTCAAGATCTATTGGGATTATTCAGTAGTTTTGTTTCAGATTAAAACTTCACAATAATATTCTTGATGTTTTTAAGCTAAAAAACCTTTGTCAAAGTTTGAAACTTTGACAAAGGTCTGTAGATATTTTATTTAAAATGAGACTGAAATCTGCGACTACAAACTAGGCATTAAAACTATCAATCTCTTCCTGAACAATTTCCCAATCCATTAATAATTGTTCTAAATCTGCTTTCTTTTTATTGTAGGCTGTAAAAAACGATGCGTCTTCGATATGCTTATCATAATTAGTTTCGAGCATTTTATCGTTATGCTGAATATCTTTTTCTAATTGCTGAATCTGACTTTCGATTTTACTTAATCGGTTTTGAAGTGCTTTGCCTTTTTTCTGATCTTCGTAAGAAAGTTTGCTTACTTCTTTCTCTTTTGGAGTAGCTGTTTTTACAACATCTTTTTTCTCGACTTCACGCATATTTTCCATATTGCGCTGTTCTAAGAAAAAGTTGATATCTCCCAAATATTCGCGGATTTTTTGATCTTTGAATTCGTAAACGATATTCGACATTCCTTGAAGAAAATCCCTGTCGTGAGAAACGAGTAATAATGTACCTCCAAATTTTTGAAGCGCCGCTTTCAATACATTTTTAGATTTAATATCTAAGTGGTTCGTAGGCTCATCCATCAGTAATACGTTGATCGGCTGCAACAACAATTTGCAAAGCGCCAAACGGTTACGTTCTCCTCCAGAAAGCACTTTAACTTTTTTCTCCACATCGTCTCCGCGGAATAAAAAAGCTCCTAACATATCACGCACTTTCATACGATTAGTGTCAGTAGCTGCATCTTCCATAGTTTGAAGCAAAGTGATTTCGCCATCAAGATGTTCTGCCTGATTTTGGGCAAAATAACCTAACTGAACGTTATGTCCTAATTTGATGTTTCCCTGATATTCAAATTCGTTTACCAATGCTTTAATGAAAGTCGATTTCCCTTGTCCGTTTTGTCCAACAAAAGCAATTTTGCTTCCTCGCTCTACAAGTAAACTAATATCTTTTAGAATCGTTTTGTCTCCGTAGCTTTTTGTTACATCTTCAGCTTCGATAACCACTTTTCCTGGTTCTTTTGAAACTGGAAAAGAAATATTCATAACCGAATTGTCATCTTCATCAACTTCAATTCTTTCTACTTTATCTAATTTTTTAATCAACGATTGCGCCATTGAAGCTTTTGAAGCTTTAGCACGGAATTTCTCGATTAATTTTTCTGTTTCTTCAATCTTTTTCTGCTGATTCTTTTGAGTCGCTAATTGTTTTTCACGAATTTCATGACGCAATTCTAAATATTGAGAATATGGTTTGTTGAAATCGTACGCTTTTCCTAAAGAAATTTCGATTGTTCTGTTCGTAACATTATCCAAGAACATTTTATCGTGCGAAACGATTACTACAACTCCAGGATAATTTCTAAGAAAGTTTTCCAACCAGATAATACTTTCGATATCCAAGTGGTTCGTTGGCTCATCTAGAAGCAATACATCATTAGATTGCAACAGTAATTTTGCTAATTCGATACGCATTCTCCAACCTCCCGAAAAAGTTTCAGTCTGATTATTAAAAACTTCTCTTTTGAAACCAAGGCCTAAAAGAATTTTCTCTGTATCTCCAACATAGTTATAACCTCCCAAAAGATCAAAACGATGTGTATAGTCTGATAAATCTTCAATGATTTTAGCATATTCTTCGCTTTCGTAATCAGTTCTTGTCACCAAAAGATGATTGATTTCTTCCAGCTTTTTTTCTACAACTTTGATTTCTGTAAAAGCTTCATAAGCTTCTTCTAAAACTGTTCTTCCTTGTTCAAAATCAATATCCTGACGAAGGAATCCCATTTTAATATCTTTCTCCTGAGAAATAACTCCTGAATCTGGTTTAAAATCTCCAGCCAACATTTTTAGCATGGTAGATTTTCCAGCTCCGTTTTTACCAACAAGACCAACACGGTCGCCGGCACCTAAACGAAAAGTAACTTCTTCAAATAAATAGGTTCCTCCAAAAGAAACAGAAAGATTGTGTATATTAAGCATAATATTTTACTGCAAACTAAAAATTAAAAACAAACTGTAAATTAGCTAATTGCTGTTTACAATTTTAAAAGTGCAAAAGTATAACTTTTAATTGAAGTTTTAGAATTACAGTAGCTGCTTAAACGATATTTTAAAATTAAAAACAGGAATAAACAAAATTGGGAGTTTGAGACTTAGTTTTACTAAAACAATTTGCCCTTCTTTTTACTACGAAAAGAACATACAAAACTTAAGGATTACGCATGATTTCGACAGATATTAAATACAAAATATCTTATATTTGCATAGACTTTTCGTCCAATCCTATTATACTTCATTTATAATTCACAATTATAAATTCAAAATAATTAAAGACTACATAAAATGTTAAAAAGAGGATCTAAACTAAATAGTATTCTAACAGGAAGCTGCCCAAAATGCCAAAAAGAAAGCATGTATGAAGACAAAAATCCACTTCATTTAAGCAAGGTTCTTAAAATGAACGAAAATTGCAGCCATTGCGGATTTAAATACCAAATTGAACCTTCTTTCTTTTACGGTGCAATGTATGTTAGTTACGGATTAAATGTTGCAGTTGGAATTGCTGCCTTTATTGTTTCATTCGTGTTTTTTGGAGCCACAATTGAACAATCTTTTATAGCAATTATCTTAACATTAGTTGTTTTATTTCCTTTTGTACTTCGTCTTTCGAGAAACTTATACATTAATATGTTTGTTTCTTACGATCCTAAGGCCGGTCAGGAGTAAGAGATTTTAAATATCTTTTATGGAAACGCTTAATATCGGCTTCTTTGTCAATTGGAGTTCCGTATTCAATATGCTCAAATAACATTTTTGCCAAAGCTGGCCCAAGCATAACGCCTCGAGTCCCTAATCCGTTAAGAAGATGAACTGATTTATAGGCTTCGTGAGTTCCAATAATTGGTCTTCTGTCTGCAACCGTTGGGCGCACACCAGCAAAATGTTTTACAATCTCAAAATCGCAGGTAATAATTTCTTTAATACGATCTAAAAGTTCTTTTTTACCTTCTTCAGTTGGAAGATCCGTTTTGTCATGCCAATTGTAAGTTGCCCCAACTTTAAACAAATTACCTCCTATTGGGAGAATAAAAACACTTGTATTAACAATAACATCCAGTTTTAAACCAGGAGCTTTTATTAAAAACAACTCTCCTTTTGTTCCATCCAAAGGCAGATAATTAAAATAAGGATTTTTATGCAGTCCGAAACCTTCTGCAAAGATGATATGGCGAGCTTTAATATTTTTATATTGAATTCCTGAATTAGGAAAATCCAAAAAAGAGCTATGAAAAGACTCCTCTAGAAGTAAATTATTCTCTTTTAAATATTCTTTGTAGCTTTCTAATAATTGTCCTGTTTTTACATAACCTGTATGCAAAACTTCTCCATAATCGTAGGGTGAATCAATACCTTGATATTTTCTAGTAATCAGTTTTGTAGACAAAAAGGGAGCTAAGTTAATTTTATCAGAAGCCGCAAACCAATTATTTTGCTCTTCAATCGAAAAGAACTTTCTAAGAATTGGCATTTTAAAATTAAATTTTTCCTGCAGTTTCTCTTCCACCTGATCATAAAACTCATTCATTAAAACCAAATGATCCTTTGCATTCCAAACTTCACTAAAACGTTTTAAAATTACCGGATTATATAATCCTCCAGCGATTCTAGAAGAATTTTGTGATTTGTCATCAATAACTAAAATAGACTTATTGTTTTTTAAGGCGATTTCGGCAAAAGAAATTCCAGCCAATCCAGATCCGACGATTAAATAATCAAGCATTGTGAAGTATAAATAAAATAAAAAAACTCTTCCTACAAAGGTAGCAAGAGTTTCTCTTATAATTTAATTCATCCTCTAGTAATTCCACATATCTTCTTCAAAATTGCGAATCTTCTCTTTTACTCTTTCCGATTCTAGCAATTGACTCTGGGCATTATCTTTAATATAATCTTTAATTTCACGATCTCCATATACATTTTCTTCCTTATATATAACTGCGTTAAATCTCCTTGAATCTAATATTTGGTCAAACGAAATAGGAAGTGCAGAATTGTATTCGTTAAACGCTTTAGCCTCATGCAATACATCTCGAGCATTAGGAAAGAAAACCCAAAATAATTCTATATAATCTTTTTCATCACTATTCATTGTATAAACGTCCGGAGTAACAGGACAAATTCCAAGTAAACGATACTTCAATTCGCTTTGACGTTTATCAAAATACCAAAATCCCTTGATTTTATATTGACTTACATCTGCCGCCGTAAGGTCTTGTTTTAAAATATATTCTGCAGGAACTGTTCTGGTTGGTCCAACTGTTTCTTCTACGTAATTAACACTTTTGTTTTTTCCTTTACCAGTTACCACTTTTTTCTTTACAACACGGCTTTTATAATCATCCGGATATTGATTAATCAATTCTCTTCCCGCATCTGTTGTATCTACACGAGATAACGATCCTTCAATGTCTTTTATAGATTTCTTAGTATTAAAATAACTGTCTGTGTACACTTCAGTTATCCTACCCGTTTTAATCCCCTTAGTTAAAACATCGTAAAGAGAACGCCTATCAGGACCAATATTAACTGAATCAACAGGAAAGTACAACGGGAAATTAATTCTCTGATTTAGATCAATAATCTCCCAAACCGTTTTTCCCATTAAAATATCTCGATCATCAACATAACCATAAGCAAGAGGCTTATCATTATCCGATATCATTTGAGCAGGCGTTTTAATACCAATCTGATCGGCAGTTTTGGCATTAAGTAGATTAGACTGTGCATAAGAAACTAAACCTCCGGCAACAGCAACAATAGCAATTAAAAAATTTCTCATTTTCATCATAACAATTATTATAAAACATTAAACGAAATTTAATTATAAATATTGTTATTTTTCTTACACAAATAAAAACATCTAAATAATAATGTTATTTAAAGAATTAGATGAATTATCTACATAAAAAAAACTCTTACTACAAAGGTAGTAAGAGTTTTTTAATTATCTAGTTATGTATCAACTTAGTAGTTCCACATATCTTGTTCAAAATTGCGAATTTTTTCTTTCACTCTTTCAGATTCTAACAACTGATTTTGTGCATTGTCTTTCATGTAATCGCTAATTGCTCTATCTCCGTAAAGGTTTTCCTCCTTGTAGATTACAGCATTAAAACGTCTTGAATTTAAAATCTGATCAAATGAAATTGGAAGAGCTGAATTGTTGTCATTGAAAGCTTTTGCTTCGTGCAGTGCTTCTCTAGCATTTGGGAAGAAAACCCAAAATAATTCAATATAATCCTTTTCATCACTATTCATTGTATAAACGTCTGGAGTTACAGGACATATTCCTAGTAAACGATATTTTAATTCACTTTGACGTTTATCAAAATACCAGTATCCTTTAATTTTATACTGAGTAACATCTGCAGCAGTAAGATCTTGTTTCAAAATGTATTCAGCAGGAACTGTTCTTGTTGGTCCAACTGTCTCTTCAACATAAGAAACGCTTTTGTTTTTACCTTTACCTGTAACTACTTTTTTCTTCACAACACGTGATTTGTAATCATCAGGATATTGGTTAATCAACTCTCTACCAGCATCTGTTGTATCAATACGAGATAATGATCCTTCGATGTCTTTCATAGATTTTTTAGTATTAAAATAACTATCAGTATATACTTCAGTTACTTTTCCACCTTTAATAGCTTTAGTAAGAACGTCATATAAAGAACGTCTGTTAGAACCAATATTAGCTGTATCTACCGGAAAATATAATGGAAAATTGATTTTTTCATTTAAATCAATAATCTCCCAAGTAGTTTTTCCCATCAAGATATCTCTATCATCTACGTAACCATAAGCCAATGGCTTATCATTATCTGAGATAAGTTGAGCTGGAGTTTTAAGTCCAATCTGATCAGGTGTTTTTGCATTAAGCAAATTAGATTGCGCATTAGAAGCAAAACCTCCAACGATAGAAACAATAGCTATTAAAAAATTTCTTACTTTCATCATGATATCATTATAAGATATTGAATGTAGCTTACACTACTTTATTATTGTATTTCGTAAATTACCGGAGCAGTTCTTGGCAATAAATAACTACCTGCACCAACCAGTTTAGTTTTAATTTCAGAAATAGTAACTTGGTCTCCTTTACCTGCTCTTGAAAGTACTTGTTTACATTGTGCATTCATTCTATTACCTGTAACAACAACTGTAGGTTGTCCAGCAATTTTCATATTGAATCCAACAACATCTAAACCAACTTCAAAATCAAAATCTTGAAGTTTTGCACCAATAGTAGCAATTTCAAGGTTAGATCTAGGACCTTTAACAACTCCCATTTCTCCTCTAATTGTTCCTGTTGGACCAGGAATACCTTTAATTCTGAAAACTTTTTTATCAGATACCGCTTTACCATCAGGTAATTTAGCAGTAACATTGATAGATACTTCTGTTCCCTGACCAGGGCTCATTTGATATTTTCCATTTCCAACTTTAGTTAAACCTGGAGCTGAAGCTACAACATCTTTATCTGAAACTCCTGCAAATGAAATTGTCAAAGGATTCACAACCCCTCTATACACAACATTCATTTTATCTGCAGAAATTGTAGCAGAGTTTGGTCTTGGTACTACAACGTATTTACCTTCAAATTTAAGTGGAATAGTTTTTCCATCTTCTAAGAATGTAAATTGTCCACTAATATTTTGCTCACCAATTCCACCAGCAGTCATCGAAATGATAGCTTGTCCATTAGCGTCAATTTTTCCAGGACCTGTAAATGAAGTTGGCTTAGTGTTTTCGTCATAACGACCTAAAACTACTTTACCTGTTACAGGATCTCCTTGAAAGTATGCATTTTTATCTAAAACTACGATTGCTTTATAGTTACTATAAGAAGCAGCAGCAACAGCAGCTTTACCTAAAGCACTATTATAAACATCAGTTTCCACTTTTTGAACATCATTCTGCCAAGCAGAAAGTTTAGCAGCAGATGCAATAGCTGGGAATCCTTTAAAATGATATGCCAAGTATTTTTCTTTTATACCTTCTTTGTTTTTTACATCAGAAACATCAAATTTTTTCTCAACCTCAGAAATAATTCCTGCGTATTTTTTGTCTGTTCCTAAAGCAGCTTTAATATCAGCTTTATATTTCTCAATTCTAGCAATAATCTCATTACCTTTTTTAGTGTAACCATCTCCTGTAAACCAGTCGTCTATGTTATCACCTTTGTCCATTGACTCATAAGGTAATTTTCCTGTTGCTTTATCAACTTCGAAACCTTGTACTGCTTGAGTTTTTAATGTTCCTATGTATGCGTAAAAATCTTTAGAAATCGCCTCAACTTTATGAGCTGTTTGAGCAGCAATTTCAAATTCTCCTTTTGCTTCCGCCGCTTTTTGATCTAAAGCAGTTAATAAGGAAGCATTATTTGTGATTGATGTAGTATTAGAAGCTTCAAACTTTTCGTTAAACAAACCGAAACCTGAAATAACTTCTTTTGATACGTTCATTGCTAACATTGCGATGAAAACCAGATACATCAGGTTGATCATCTTCTGTCTAGGGGTTAATTTTCCTCCTGCCATTTTTTTCTAATTAGTTCTTTATTAATAAATTTAATATTTAGTTAAAAACTAATTATCCTTTGTTACTCATTGCAGAAAGCATACCACCGTAAACGCTGTTTAAAGATGCAATGTTTGCAGTCATAGACGCCATTTGCTCTTTTAATTTAGAAGCATTTTCAGCAATTTCTTTGTTAGCTTCAGCGTTTCTAGAAGCGCTTTCTAACTGTACTTTATATAAACTATTTAATGATTCCATTTGAGCAGCAGCAACAGATAATTCTTCAGAATATTTCTTTTGTCCTGCGATTGAATCAACTGTTGGAGCAATTCCTTTAGCAGCAGATTCGAAGTTTTTGATACTGTTTCCTAAACTTGACATTAATTCACCGTCAATTTTAGCTTCTTTTAATAATGTGTCTAATTTTTGAGATAGTAATCCTTGAGCTTCTGTTGGGGCTTCAACTTTAGCTTCTTTTTTTCTAGCTTGTCCATTAGCCAATTCTGGGTAAACTAAAGTCCAATCTAATTCGTCTTCAACTGGTTCGAAAGCAGAAAGCGCAAAAATTAACGCCTCAGTCACCAATCCTACTGAAAGCATAACTGTACCTGTTAATGGTCCAATTTCAAAGTGAGTAATTTTGAATAAAGCTCCAACGATTACCACTGCCGCTCCCATACCATAAGCGAAATTCATTGCTTTTTTACTTAATAATGCCATAATACTTTTTTTTTAGGTTTAAAATAGATTTGTTGGATATTGATAAAATTATAAATTACTTTCTTTTGCTTCCGTTACCGTTACCAGTCACCTGAGTTCCCATGTAATCTTGTACAGTTCTGAATCCGATGTAACTTCTAGCTGAATCAGCATATTCGTGATCACGAGTACTAACTTGTAAGAAGTAAGCAACATCTTTCCAAGAACCTCCACGAACAACTTTTCTTTGGTTTTTACCATCAATTACGTTTGGATTCATTGTAGAAACATACTCGTAAGCGTTTGGATTGTAAGCAGAGTCAGTCCATTCTGAAACGTTTCCTGCCATATTGTATAATCCGTAACCGTTTACTTCATATGATTTAGCTTCTACAGTATATAAAGCTTCATCAGCTGCATAATCTCCTCTACTTGGTTTGAAGTTTGCTAAGAAACAACCTCTATCACTTTTTGTATAAGGACCTCCCCAAGGATAAGTAGCTGATTCCAGACCACCTCTAGCCGCATATTCCCATTCTGCTTCAGTTGGCAATCTGAAAGCATTAACTAAATCACGACCTTTTTTCTTAGATTTGATATAGCTATTTTTGTTTAAAGTTCTCCAAGCACAGAATGCTTTAGCTTGTTTCCAAGTCACACCAACTACAGGATAATCTCCATAAGCTTTGTGCCAGAAATAATCATTATGCATTGGCTCATTATATGAATAAGCGAAATCCTTAATCCAAACTGCAGTATCAGGATAAACATTTACCTGCTCAGTTTTTACGAAATCACTTCTTTTTCCAACTTTAGCTTTTGCAGCAGCCTGAATATCCATCCAAGAGTATCGGAATTTCAACTTATTTACATCAATTGTTCTTAAACCATTATATGATTCTTCAATTGGTAAATACATGGAATCCATAACTTCAGTATAGTATTCGTCTGGATATGCTTTAGTATCTTTAATTAACTTAACTTTTCTGTTTAGTTTTCTTCCAGCATACGGATCATCTTTTGTACCAACACTATAGTAGTTATCATACATGTATTTGTCATATGCCGTCATTTTTTCAGGATCAGAATCGTTAAAAGCGTAGTCAGCAATACTTCCACCTTTTTTTCCTTTTCCATCAGTCGCTTTTTGTCCTGTTTCATCAGCTAAAATTGCTAAACGAACTCTCATTGTAGAATCTTTTACCCACTCTACGAATTGACGATACTCACTATTTGTAATCTCAGTTTCATCCATGTAAAATGAACGAACTGTTACAGTTTTAGTTGGAGCATCTTCTACGTTAGCTAAATCAGCATCTGATTTACCCATAATAAAAGATCCACCCGGAACTAATGTCATTCCATAAGGCTTCTCGGGATGCCATTTCCCTCCTGTAACACCAACTAATTCACCTTTGTCACCTGACTTACCACAGCCGATTACTAGTGTTAACATTGCTGCAAATGCAATAAACTTCTTCATATAAATTTGGGATTATCTATTCATTATTAAAAGTCCGTAAACGTATTTATTATTTATCTAAAAAACAATACTAGTTGCGAAATTTATTTTACCGTTCAAAAATAATGTTAAATAAAATAAAAAAAAAATATTTTATCGATAAACTGTTTTAAAAAATCGATGTAAAGCGTTAATTTTTATAATTTATAATTATTTTCCTACTATTAATTTTTTGTTTTTCTTAACAATTTTTTAAACCTTAAGAATTCACTTATTTTTTGTTTTTACAACGCATTTTTTCGCTGCGCTTTCCACCATCTTTCTGGCAATTCTTGATTACAAGCAGACAAATATTCGTCATAAGAACAGGGTAATAACGTATTTCTTTTCAACTTATTGTGACCATTCGATTGAAAAGGAATTTCGATCCACCAACGATCTGTTTTATCACTTTTATAGAAAATCAATTCTTCATCTTCTAAAGGAACAATATACTTAAGATAATTGGCGCGACTTCCGAAAGGATACTCTTTTGATCGGTAATGATATCCTTCAATAAAATACCATACAATCTGAGCAATAATAACAGATTCAGCCATTGTGCTATTGTGATTAAACACTCCGAATGCAGAAACCTTATCACTTATACCCGCGTATCTTGCCAAGGCACAAATTTCTTTTCCGTTAAACCCGTTAGGTTCAAAAGTCACATTATTTCCTGAAGCCGAAGATTTTACAGAATTTAAATCAAAACTAACTAAATCTGCATCTCTAAAAACCGGCTCTGCTAAAGTAATTTTATTTGAAATCTCTCCTAAACGATAAGCATCAAAAAACAACTTTTCGATCAAATCGATTTCTTCTTGAGAGTTATAATAAGTTTGATACCCTATATTACAGTAGTTAAAAAGATTATTAGGTTCATCGATAATGATTTTTGTCAAATATGAATTAGCTGAAACTGATTCATTTTCTTTTCCAAAATCAAATTTATTATCTACTGCTACCAAATTAACCATTTGCTCCAAATCATCATAAGCACGATACAAAGCATAAGTCAAATCTTGAGAACCTCCCAGGACTATAGGAATAACTTTTTTCTTAATTAAGGACGCTACAACTTTTTTTACTGCAAAATAAGTATCTTCTACAGAATCACCTGCAAGTATATCTCCTAAATCAGCAATGGAAGCATCCCAATTACCAGGAAACATTCCATATAGCTTTTTACGTACAGCCGAAAGATTAACTTCATTAATCATATTGATGTTTGTTCGATCCTCCAAAACACCAATTATAGCTATATGAATCTGATCAATATCAGGAAACTGATCTTGGGTATGAAAAACGACTTTACTTCCAAGTTCTTGTGAAGACAGTGCACTAACGAATTTTACAATCGTATCATTAACTGGTTCTAGAAAATCAAATTCCATCTATTTTTTATTTCTTTTTAGCAGCTGCTTTTTTAGCAGGCGCTTTTTTAGTTGTTGTTGTCTTTTTTGCTGCAGTTTTCTTCGCAGGTGTTTTTGCGGCAATCATTTCTTGAACCTGTGCCAATGTTAATTTGGTTGCATCAACATCTTTACTTAATTCAATTTTGATTTTTCCTTTTAGAATCACAGAACGTCCCCAACGAGCTTTTTCTACAACAATTCCTTCTTCTTCCCAATTATGAAGAACTTTATCAATATTTTTTTGCAATTTATCTTCAATCAACTCTTCAACATCAGCCTGAGATAAATTATCAAAATTGTATTTTTTGCTCACATTTACAAAAAGTCCGTTCCATTTAATGAATGGACCAAAACGCCCCACTCCTTTTTGAACAGCTTCTCCTTTATAAACAGCAATTGGCGCATCAGCAAGTGCTTTTTCGTCAATTAATTCCTGAGCTCTTTCTTTAGAAACATTGAGCGGATCTTCTCCTCTTGGCAATGAAATAAAAACGCTTCCGTGACGCACATATGGACCATAACGACCATTATTTACTTCAACTTCTTCTCCTTTATATTCCCCTAAACTTTTTGGAAGCAAGAATAAATTCAAAGCTTCTTCCAAAGTAATGTTTCCGATATTTTGATCTGCCATTAAACTAGCAAACTTTTTATCTTCATCGTCTGCTTCTCCAATCTGCGCCATAGGCCCAAATTTTCCTAAACGAACAGAAACTTGTCTTCCGTCTGCATCTTTTCCTAGAATTCTTTCTCCGCTTTCACGTTCAGCATTTGCCTCAACTTCTTTTACATTTGGATGAAAGTGATTATAGAAATCCTGCATCATTTTTGCCCAGTCGATATTTCCTTCGGCAATTTCGTCGAAATCCTGTTCTACTTTTGCTGTAAAATTATAATCTAGGATATTTTCAAAATTCTTTACCAAGAAATCTGTAACAATCGTTCCGATGTCCGTTGGAACTAATTTCCCTTTATCAGAACCTGTATTTTCTTTTAGTACTTTTTCTCCAACTTTACTATTTTGCAAAGTAAGCTGTACATAATTACGTTCTACACCTTCAAGAGTTCCTTTTTCAACATAATTTCTATTGATGATTGTCGAAATAGTTGGGGCATAAGTAGAAGGACGCCCGATTCCAAGTTCCTCTAATTTCTTCACCAAAGACGCCTCAGTGTAACGTGCAGGCGGTCTAGAATATCTTTCTGTAGCCGTAATATAATTGTTAGCTAGTTTCTCGTTTACTTTTAAAGCCGGAAGCATTCCTTCTTGTTCTTCTTCATCGTCATCATGACCTTCTAAGTATACTTTTAAGAAACCTTCAAAAAGCAAAACTTCTCCAGAAGCTGTAAAAATTTCATTATGATTATCTGCTTCGATTTTTACGTTAGTTCTTTCCAACTGCGCATCACTCATTTGCGAAGCTAAAGTTCTTTTCCAGATCAAATCGTATAAACGAGCTTGGTCACGATCGATATTTACCGAATGACGAGACATATCTGTTGGACGAATTGCCTCGTGCGCTTCTTGTGCTCCCTTGTTTTTATTAGCAAAAACTCGAGGTTTAGAATATTCTTTTCCGTAAGATTTAATAATTTCTGCTTCAGCTGCATCCATTGCTTCTTCAGAAAGGTTCACCGAGTCAGTTCTCATATAAGTAATAAGTCCCGCCTCGTATAAACGCTGTGCTAACTGCATGGTGATTCCAACTGGTAAATACAATTTTCTTGCTGCTTCTTGTTGCAACGTAGAAGTTGTAAAAGGTGATGTTGGTGATTTTTTGGTAGGTTTAGTTTCTAAATCGGCTACCTTATATTTAGAACCGATGTTTTGATTTAAGAAATCTTCGGCTTCTTTTTTAGTATTGAAGTTTTTTGGCAATTTTGCTTTAAAAGCTTTTCCAGCTTCGTTTACAAATTCTGCAACAATTGAATAGGTTGCAACTGCATTAAAACCTTGAATTTCTCGTTCTCTTTCTACAATTAATCGAACAGAAACAGATTGCACACGACCAGCTGAAAGTCCGCCTTTGATTTTTCTCCATAAAACTGGAGATAATTCGTAACCTACTAAACGATCCAGAACACGACGTGCTTGCTGCGCGTTTACTAAATTATAATCAATTTCTCTTGGATTATCAATTGCTTTAAGAATCGCAGATTTTGTAATCTCGTGAAAAACAATTCGTTTGGTTTTTTTTGTATCCAGTTTCAATTCTTCCGCCAAGTGCCATGAAATAGCCTCTCCCTCGCGGTCCTCATCGCTCGCTAACCAAACCGTTTCGGCATTCTTAGAAAGTGATTTTAGTTTCGTTACCAAGGCTTTTTTATCCGGAGAAACTTCATATTTTGGTTTAAAACCATTTTCTACATCTACTCCTATTTCCTTTGATGGTAGGTCGGCTATGTGTCCATAACTCGACTCCACCTGAAAATCGCTACCGAGAAATTTCTCGATCGTTTTCGCCTTTGCAGGTGACTCTACTATTACTAAATTCTTTGCCATTGCTCTATTTTTCTGCAACAAAAGTATCTATTTTTTTTAAATATTAACCTTACGAATGCATTTTTGAAGTATTTTGATATTATGAAACTTAAAATTGCAGATTTATCTGTAATAATCTGGATTATATATATAGGTATAACTTTTAACGATTTCTGACCGAGAAATGTGCTTTTATTTTAGATTTTAGATTTTAGATTTTAGATTTTAGATTTTAGATTTTAGATTTTAGATTTTAGATTTTAGATTTTAGATTTTAGATTTTAGATTTTAGATTTTAGATTTTAGA
>NZ_DASWYK010000047.1:0-38913 GCF_036405015.1 Flavobacterium sp.
GGAACCGATCACGGAACCGCCGCGCCAATGTTCATAATCGGAGGAAATAACAAAGGAACTATTTTAGGAAAAAATCCAAACCTAGCCGACTTAGACAACGGCGATTTAAAATACGAAATAGATTTTAGAAGTGTGTATGCGTCATTACTAAAACAAAAAATGGATTTTGATTATTCCAAAATCGGGATTACGAATAGACCAGTTTCTGGATTATTTTGAGGAATAGCCACGAATTCACGAATTTATTTTTTTTAAAATCTGTGCGGTTAATTGGTGAAATTAGAATTAATAATGATAACGATTTGATTTAAATTCGTGAATTCGTGGCAAAAAAAACTTAGCTCCTTATCTTCTCAGAACCTTAGAACCTCATTTTAATATTCTCATTTTAAGCCGATTTTTTTATATTATCATACAAAACCTGCTAAATTTGTTAAGAAATCCTTTTTTGTTTCATAAAATGCAATCTTTTTTTTGGTGCACTAAAAATAATTTATACATTCGCAGAGAATTTAAAAAATAACACAAACAAAATGGCAACTAACCGTTTTTATTTTAGCAACAACTTTTATTTCTTCTTTAGTAGAAGTCAGGATTGTGCTATGGTTATTTGAGATAAAATTTAAGACAAATAAAACTAATATACAATCCTGATGCAAATCAGGATTTTTTTTTGACTATATGACAACGAAAATTGCAATACAAGGTATAAAAGGATCATTTCATCATCAGGTTGTGAAAGAGTATTTCTCTGAAAATGTGGATATTGATGAGTGTTTATCTTTTGAAGAATTGATCGACAGCCTTATTGCCGGAAAATCTGATCAGGCTGTAATGGCGATCGAAAATTCAATTGCAGGTCCGATTATCCCAAATTATGCTTTGATTGACAAGAATAATTTGCACATTATTGGAGAGCATTATTTAAATATTCAGCAGAATTTAATGGCTTTAAAAGGTCAGAAAATTGAAGATATTAGAGAAGTTCATTCGCACCCAATGGCACTTTTGCAGTGTATGGATTTCTTGAAACAATATCCAAATATCAAATTGGTTGAGGATAAAGATACAGCGGAAACAGCAAGAAGAATTCAGGAAAAACAATTAACCGGAATTGCTGCAATTGCAAGCGAAACAGCAGCTGAAATGTACGATCTTGATATTATTGTATCATCGATTCAAACGATCAAAAACAATATGACTCGTTTCGTAATAATTAAAAAGCAAAATTCATTTTTGCCAGAAAGCGAAATCAACAGAGCATCTGTAAAATTTGAATTAGATCATAAAAGAGGAAGCTTAGCAGCAGTTTTGAATGTAATGAGCGACTGCAAATTGAATTTGACAAAAATCCAGTCGCTTCCAAAAATTGAAACACCTTGGAAATATTCCTTCTTCGTAGACGTAACATTTGAGAAATACGAAGATTTTGCAAAAGCCAAAGCGTTATTAAATATAATGGCAGAATATTTTAAAGTGTTGGGAGAATATAAAAATACGAAACCTTAAAGGAGTTATAAGTTAAGAGTTATAAGTTGGAAGCTTAAAGCTTATGGCCTAAAGCCTAAAGCAAAAAATTAAAAGCAATAAAAAAAATGATTACAACAGCAAAACGATTAGACACAGTTGAAGAATACTACTTCTCATTAAAACTAAGAGAAGTGAGACAACTAATGTCTGAAGGAAAATCGATCATCAATATGGGAATTGGAAGCCCTGATTTGAGTCCGTCGAAAGAAGTAATTGAAGCAGTAGCTTCAGCAATTCAGGACGAGAATGGGCATGGTTATCAAAGCTATCAAGGATTACCAGAAATGAGACAGGCGATGGCAGATTTTTATCAAAATCAGTTTGGTGTTGAAGTGAATCCGAATAATGAGATTTTACCGCTCATGGGTTCAAAAGAAGGAATAATGCATATTTCGCTTGCATTTTTAAATCCAGGCGATCACGTTTTAATTCCGAATCCGGGTTATCCAACTTATACTTCGGTAACCAATTTGGTAGAAGCAGTTCCGGTTTATTATGATTTGAAAGAAGAAAATGCATGGCAACCAGACTTCGAAGCTTTAGAAAAACTGGATCTTTCGAAAGTAAAATTAATGTGGCTGGGTTATCCGCACATGCCGACAGGAGCTAGAGGAAGTTTAGCGTTATTTGAAAAATTGGTTGCTTTTGCTAAAAAACACAACATATTATTGATAAATGATAATCCGTATAGTTTTGTTTTGAATGATAATCCGATGAGTTTATTGCAAGTTGAAGGCGCAAAAGATGTGGCTTTAGAATTAAACTCTTTAAGTAAAACATTCAACATGGCAGGCTGGAGAGTCGGAATGGTTTTAGGAAATCCTGAAATTATCGATGCGGTTCTAAAAGTAAAAAGCAACATGGACAGCGGAATGTTCTACGGAATCCAGAAAGGAGCAATTGCAGCTTTGAAATGTGATAAATCTTGGTTTGAAGATCAAAACAAAATTTACAAACGCCGTAGAGAATTGACTGAAAAGCTAGCAGAAAAATTAAACTGCAAAGTATATAAAGAAGGAGTTGGGCTTTTTGTCTGGGCCAAACTTCCAGAAGGAATAGAATCAGCAGAGAAGTTCATTGACGAAATATTATATGAGAAACATATTTTCATTACACCTGGAACCATTTTTGGAAGTAACGGCGAAGGTTATATCAGATTCTCATTGTGTGTAAAAGAAGAAAAAGTACAAGAAGCGATTGATCGATTTTAGAAATTTTAGATTTTAGAATGTAGATTTCAGATTTTTTGCCACAGTTTGTCATTTCGACGAAGGAGACCCGAGCGATAGCGAATTGGCGAAGCAAATCTCCGCAAGAAACTCGACAAAGATTGGAATTTGGAATTTTAAAATTTGGAATTTTTAGAAGCTATGCTTCTAAATAAGAAGAATATGAAAGTATACGTAATAGGAATAGGGTTAATAGGCGGTTCGATGGTGTTAGACATCAAAGAAAAACATCCGACTGCGACTATTTTCGGAATTGACAATAACGAAAAACATTTGCAGGAAGCAATTGATCTTGGCGTTATTGAAGAAGCGGGAAGCTTTGAAGGTTTGCAAAATGCAGATTTTGTAATCGTATCAGTTCCAGTAGATGTAGCGCTGACAGTTTTGCCTAAAGTTCTGGATGCTGTTGGAGACAAAACGATTGTCTTTGAAGTAGGATCGACCAAAAAACCAATTTGTGATGTGGTGGCCAATCATTCGAAAAGAAGAAATTTTATTGCCACGCATCCAATTGCAGGAACAGAGTTTTCTGGACCTTCAGCAGCAATAAAAGGTTTGTTTAACGGAAAAACAAACATTATTTGTGAAGTAGAAAAAACCGCTTTCAAATTGCAGGAAAAAGCGTTGCAGCTTTTCAGCGAAATCGGAATGAGAATTCGATATATGGATCCAGTTTCGCACGACAAACACATTGCTTACGTTTCGCATTTATCGCACATCAGTTCGTTTATGCTCGGAAAAACAGTAATGATCAAAGAAAAAGACGAACAGGATATTTTTGATATGGCGGGAAGTGGATTCGAAAGCACCGTGCGTCTGGCAAAAAGTTCACCCGCAATGTGGACACCGATTTTTAAACAAAACAAAGAATACGTTCTGGAAACCTTAGAAGGTTATATTGCAAATTTGACTCAGTTTAGAGATTTGCTGGCAGACGATAATTATAATGCCATTTTTGAAGAAATGGAAAGTGTAAATAAAATTAGAGAAATATTAAACGGAATAACAACAACTAAAAAATAAAAATTAAAATTAAGATGGAAAATAAAAAAGAAATGAGAAAGTGGTTAGAAGATTTCAATTTAAATCACCCACTTGTGATAGCTGGACCTTGTAGTGCAGAAACTGAAGATCAAGTTTTGAAAATCGCTCACGAATTAAAAGATTCAAAAGTTAGCGTATTCAGAGCTGGAATCTGGAAACCAAGAACGCGTCCGGGAGGATTTGAAGGTGTTGGTGAAATTGGATTAAAATGGTTACAAAAAGCTAAAGCTGAAACTGGTTTATTAATGGGAACTGAAGTTGCGACTGCAGCGCACTGTAAACTAGCTTTAGAACACGATATCGACGTATTATGGGTTGGTGCACGTACAACTGCAAACCCTTTCGCAGTTCAAGAAATTGCAGATACTTTAAAAGGAACTGATAAAATTGTTTTGGTGAAAAACCCAGTAAACCCAGATTTAGCTTTATGGTTAGGTGGTGTTGAGCGTTTACACATGGCTGGTATCGAGAAATTAGGTGTTATTCACAGAGGTTTCTCTACTTACGAAAAAACAAAATACAGAAACATTCCAGAATGGCAGATTGCTATCGAGTTACAAAACAAATTCCCTGATTTACCATTAATCATTGATCCATCTCACATTACTGGAGATCGTAAAATGATTTTCGAAGTAACTCAAGAGGCTTTAGACTTGAATTACGATGGTATGATCATCGAAACGCACTTCGATCCAGACAACGCTTGGTCTGATGCTGCGCAACAAGTAACTCCAGATGCTTTGAAGCAAATCATCAAAGATTTGACTATCAGAAAAACAGATGATACTACAGATGAGTACAGCCAAAAAATGACTAAACTAAGAGCTAACATCGACGTTCTAGATGCTAACTTATTAGAGTTATTAGGAAAACGTATGAAAGTGGCTGACGAAATCGGTCAGGTGAAAAAAGATGCAAACGTTGCAATTCTTCAAAACAACCGTTGGAACGAAATCTTAGGAAAAATGATTTTAGAAGGTGAGAAAAAAGGTCTTACTGAAGAATTCGTTTTAAGAATGTTCAAAGCAATTCACCAAGAAAGTATTGGTCACCAAGAGAAAATTTTCAACGCATAATTTTTTCTAAACCACATAAGTGATATAAGTTAATTTGAGTTTTATAAACTGTATTTTAAAGTTTTCTTATAGCATTAATTAAAAATAGATTGTTTTTTAAAATCCTCATCGCTTTGTAAAAGAAGTGTTGAGGATTTTTATTTTGATTGCACCCTAAATTTATATTCACTTATATAACTTATATGGTTTAAATTATTCATTTATCTTTGCAAAAGATTTGGGTTTTAATCTAAAATCTAAAATTTGCAATCTAAAATTAAAGAATGACAGGAACCGTTTATAAATCTACAGGAAGCTGGTACACCGTAAAATCTGAAAAAGGAGATTTTGTGGAATGCCGTATGAAAGGGAAATTCAGAATAAAAGGTATCAAAAGTACCAACCCAATTGCTGTAGGCGATATTGTCGATTATGACTTGGATGAAACTTCAGATGCTGTAACGGGAACGATTCATAACATCCACGAACGAAAAAACTACATTGTTCGTAAATCGGTTAACTTGTCTAAGCAGATTCATATTATTGCTTCCAATATCGATCAGGTTTTCTTGTTGATTACAATCGATAATCCGCCAACAACGACCAGTTTTATTGATCGTTTTTTGGTTACTGCGGAAGCATACGGAATCGAAGCAATTCTTGTTTTTAATAAAATCGATACTTTAACAGAACAGACTTTAGATGATCAGTTGTATTTGCAGCACATTTATTCTGAAATTGGATATAAATACCTTCGAATTTCATCAACAGAAAACAAAGGGGTTGACAAGCTTAAAGAAATGATGATTGGAAAAGTAAGCATGTTTTCGGGGCATTCTGGTGTTGGAAAATCAACATTGGTAAATGCTCTTGAACCAAGTCTTCATTTAAAAACCTCAGTAATTTCAGAACAAAGCAAACAAGGACAGCATACTACAACTTTTGCTGAAATGTATGATTTATCTTTTGATGCCCGAATTATAGATACACCAGGAATCAAAGGTTTCGGAATCGTTGACATGGAACCATCAGAAATCAGTGGTTACTTTCCAGAATTTTTCAGACTAAAGGATCAATGTAAGTTTAACAACTGTTTACATAAGGAAGAACCACATTGCGCTATTAAAGCAGCTTTAGAAAAAGACGAAATTGCTTGGTCACGCTACAATAGTTATCTTAAAATCCTTGAAGGTGATGAAGAACATTATCGTACGGATACTTATGGTGAAGATCGTGCGGCAAGTGATGAAACGAGAAAGTAATTGTGAATGGTTAACTATAAATTCCAATTTTTTAAATTCCAAATTCCAATTGAATAACGCAAAGTTTAGATTGTAGAGATGCACTGCAGTGCATCTAACGTTTAGAATGTAATCCGTAAAATCCATTAATCTGTGGGACAAAACCACAATTTAAATTATAATGAGAGTAGTTATCCAAAGAGTTTCTAAAGCATCTGTGACTGTAGATTCTAATATTGTTGCAGATATTCAAAAAGGTTTATTGGTTTTAGTCGGAATTGAAGATGCCGACACGCAGGAAGACATCGATTGGCTTGCTGGGAAAATCATAAAAATGAGAATTTTTGGAGACGAAAATGATGTTATGAACTGCTCGATTCAAGATATTGGCGGCGATATTATTGTTGTAAGTCAGTTTACACTTCATGCCTCTACAAAAAAAGGAAATCGTCCTTCCTATATCAAAGCTTCAAAACCAGATTTTGCAATTCCGACTTATGAAAACTTTGTTCAAACAATAGAAAAAGAGTTTGGAAAAAAAGTACAAACCGGAATTTTTGGTGCCGACATGAAAGTAAGTCTCCTAAATGATGGTCCTGTTACTATTTTAATAGACAGCAAAGACAGGGAGTAAAATTTCTTAAACAAATGTTAAGGATTTCTAAAAATAATATATATTTGGAGAAAATCCTTACTAATGAAAAACCTTTGTTGCGGAGTATTTTTTTTACTTTTCTTTGCTAATTCCTTTGCTCAAAAGAGCGATTTTTCTATTCTTAAAATTTCCGACAGTCTTAAAGAAAATGCGAATGCTGTTGTTCGTTTAGATCAAATGGATATTAATATTGCTTCTCAACGAAGTATGAATATTAAAAAACAGAGAATAGTTACTGTTTTAAATCAGAAAGGGTTAAATGAGATAGATGCTTACGAGTATTATGATAAAACTACCTCAATAAAAAGTATTGAAGCTGTTGTATATGATGCTTTCGGTAATGAAATCAAAAAGATAAAACGAAAGGATTTTAAAGATCAAAGCGCGGTAAGTGGCAGTACTCTTTTTTCGGATAATCGCGTACTTTATTTAGATTATACGCCAATTACATATCCATTTACAGTGGCGTATAGTAGCGAAAGCGAAACTTCAAACACAGCTTTTATACCTAGATGGTATTTTTTGAGCGGCTATAATGTAAGCGTAGAGAATTGCATTTTAAATGTGTCTTTTCCGAATAATTTAGGTTTTAAAAAGAAAGAATTTCATTTTTCAGATTTTAAAATAGAAAAGACTGTTGATAGCGATACCAAACTTAGTTATGTAGCACATAATATTTTAGCTCAAAAATCAGAAGATTATAGTCCTGCTCCCTCAGATCTCTATCCCAAAGTGATGATGGGGTTAGAGCATTTTCACTTAGAAGGAGTAGATGGCACAGCGACCACTTGGGAAGCTTTTGGAAAATGGTATGGCGACAAAATTCTAGCAGGAACAACTACTTTGCCAGAAGAAACTCAAACTAAGATCAAAGCTTTGGTTGGAAATGAAAAAGATCTTGTTAAAAAGACCAAAATCATTTATGACTTTGTTCAGAAAAAATCAAGATATGTCAATATAGCAGTAGGTATTGGCGGATGGAAACCTATGTTGGCTTCAGATGTAGATCGTTTAGGTTATGGAGATTGTAAAGCATTGTCTAATTATACAAAAGCACTTTTGCAGGTTGTAGATGTACCATCATATAATACTATTTTGTATGGCGATGGTTATAAATCAAATATTCAATCTGATTTTGTTTCCATGCAAGGCAATCATATGATTTTAGCAGTTCCAAATGGAGATAACTATATCTGGCTGGAATGCACAAGTCAAGATGATCCTTTTGGTTACCAAGGAACTTTTACAGACGATAGAGATGTTTTAGTTGTTAAACCCGAAGGAGGAGAAATTGTACGTACTAAAATCTATGAGGATAAAGGAAATACTCAAAGCGGAAAAGGAACTTATACCATTAATGAAAATGGTGATTTTTCAGGTGTTTTAAAAATAGCATCTCAAGGTACTAAATATGCTTCCAAATCTAGAGTTGAAACTTTACAGCCTCATGAAAAAGAGAAACACTACAAAGACTATTGGAACAATATCAACAATCTAAAGTTGGGGAAAATTAATTTTACCAATGATAAAGAGAATATTCAGTTTACGGAAGATGTTCAAATATCGGCATCCAATTATGGAGCGATTTCTGGAAATAAAATGATTTTTATTGTTGATGCTTTTAATCAAAATTCTGAAAATGTAAAGAGAATTAGAAATCGTAAAAGTCCATTCCAAATTCAGCGTGGTTATTTGGATACAGATGAAATCGAAATTAATCTTCCAACAGGTTTCAGTATTGAATTTCTGCCTCAAAACTATGAGCTGAAAGGGAAGTTTGGTGAATATAAAACCGAAATCATAAAAAATGATGCAAATAAACTGACTTATAAAAGATCTATGTTTTTAAACAAAGGAAAGTATTCTAACAAAGAATACGACGAATACCGATTGTTTATGGAACAAGTATCTAGAAATGATAATGCCAAAATAATACTATCCAGAAATTAAAACTAACCAAAAACTAACCAAAAATTACCAATGAAAATTATAAACCTTATTCGTTTGTCTGCATTTCTTTTGCTGACAACAAATTTAATTGCACAGGAATTTAAATTAGGAAAAGTTTCTGTTGCAGAGTTAGAACAGAAAGTACATCCTAAAGATACTTCAGCTGTTGCTGCTATTTTGTACAAAAAAGGTGTATCCAGAATGGAGTTCGATCAAAATGAAGGTTTTTATATGATGACTTATGTAGAAACCCGCATTAAAATTTATAAAAAAGAAGGTTATGAATGGGCCAATCAGAATGTTTGGTATTATAATACAAACAATCTTAAAGAAAAAGTCTTTTTTACAGATGCCGTTACTTATAATCTGGTTGATGGTAAAATAGAAAAAACAAAATTGAAAAGCGATGGATCTTTTGATGAGGTACTTTCTAAATTTAGAGGCCAAAAAAAGATCACAATGCCAAATGTAAAAGAAGGTTCTGTAATAGAATTTCGTTATACAATCAGATGTCCAAATGAAGGAATTATTCGTGATTGGGATTTTCAAAGTTCTATCCCTGTAAACTATTCTGAGTTTAAAGTAGCTTATCCAGAATATTATGTTTTTAAGCCCAGACAAAAAGGATACCTGTTTCCAAAAGTTATAACTTTAAAAGGGCCTAAATCAATTACGATATCCAGTAAAGAAAGAGGGAATGGATATGTTTCTAAAACTAGTTTTTCTACAGATAAAATCGATTATATTGAAACCGAAGTTACATATATAGCTCAGGATTATCCGGCATTGAAAGATGAAAGTTATGTCAATAACATCAATAATTACAATGCCAGTGTAGAACATGAGTTAGCATTAACACATTTTCCTAATAGCGGAATAAAAGAATATGCAACAGATTGGAATTCGGTTGTAAGAACAATTTACGAATACGAAGACTTTGGCCCCGAATTAAATAAAACAGGCTATTTTGAAGAAGATCTGAAGAAACTTTTGGCCGACAAAAAAACTCAAGACGAAAAAATTTGGGCCATATTGAATCATGTAAAATCCAATGTTAAATGGAATGGTTATATGGGTTACGGTTGCGATAATGGAGTTAAAAAGACTTATAAAGAGAAAACGGGAAATATTGCAGATATCAATTTAATGCTAACAGCAATGCTGCGTTATTCTGGTTTAACGGCAAATCCTGTGTTAGTAAGTACACGTTCTAACGGAATTGCACTCTTTCCAAACAGAAATGCTTTTAATTATGTGATTGCAGCAGTAGAAACTCCAAACGGGTTTATTTTATTAGACGCAAGCGATAAATATTCTACACCAAATATTCTTCCTTTTAGAACATTAAACTGGCTGGGAAGATTAATTAGAAAAGATGGATCTTCACAAGAAATAGATTTAATGCCTAAAAAAGCATCAAATGACATTGTTTTTATGAATTATGATATTGATGCTCAAGGAAAAGTTGCTGGAAAAACCAGAAGGCAATGTTCTGATTATAATGCGATGATTGCTAGAGGAAATTTTGAAAAGCTGAAAGAAGAAGAGTATTTGGAAAAACTAGAAAACAATAGTGGCAAAATCGAAATTAGCGAATATTCAAGAACAAATGAGAAGGATTTATTAGCTCCAACTGTTGAAACATATTCTTTTACAGGAAATAATTTATGTGAACTTATTGGAGATAAAATATATGTAAATCCGATGTTGTTTTTTACTCATGATAAAAATCCTTTTAAACAGGAAGTAAGAGAATATCCGGTAGATTTTGGCTATCCGTTTTTAGATAAGTATAATATCACAATTAAAATTCCTGATGGATTTACGGCTGAAACACTTCCAACTGCAGTGACTTTTAATATGGAGAATAATTTGGGAAGCTTTAAATTTAATATAGCAGCAAATGAAAATACGTTACAGCTAATTGTTGCACATCAAATTAATGAAGCCATCGTTACGACAGAACAATATGACATGTTAAAGGAGTTTTATAAAAGCTTAATTGCAAAGCAAACAGAAAAGATTGTTTTAAAACGTATTTAAGATGAAACAAAGATTTGTCCTAATTTGTATTGCATTATTTTGGAGTACAATAAACATCAATGCCCAAAAATATGAACTTGGAAAAGTAACTGTTGCCGAACTGCAAGAAAAAGTAAATCCTGCAGATTCTTCTGCACCTGCAGCCATTTTATTCAAAAAAGGAAAAACCGTTTTTTCTTATAATAACAAAGTGGGTTTTTCGGCTATTCATACTTATGAATTTAAAATTAAAATTTATAAAAAAGAAGGATTAAAATGGGCCGATCAAAAAGTACATTATTATGTGGGCTATCAAAACTTAAACGAAGATTTATTAGAGTTTTCGAATGTAGTGACTTATAATTTGGAAGATGGTAAAGTGATTAAAACCAAACTTGAAAGTCAGGGAGCATTTAAGAAAAAAATAAATGAGTACTGGAACGAAAAAACAATAACACTTCCTAATGTAAAAGTCGGATCCATTATTGAATATAAATATGTTTTAAAGTCAGAGAATATTGGTGAGTTTCCCGATTTTGATTTTCAATTTGACATTCCAGTAAATTATTTTGAGTATAAAACAGAGTTTCCAGAATTTTACATTTATAAAACTCTTTTGGTTGGGAAAAACAAAATAGAAAGTGACTCAAAGCTTACAAATGGTAATCAAAGTTTTGATAATGATTATGGGCAGACTCGAAGTTTAACGTACAAACAAATTGATGCTTTCTATTCTGGAAAAAATATTCCAGCTTTACTAGAAGAACCCTATGTTAATAATATTGAAAACTATAGAGGATCGATTAAACACGAGCTAGAACGCATTCGAATGCCAGAGCAACCCGTTAAAGATTTTACAATTACTTGGGAAGGCGTTGCGACCTCTATTTTTAAGGATGATGATTTTGGAAAAGAACTTAATAAAAAAGATTTTCTGCTAGAAGACGTCAAAAAACTGTTGACAAATGTTGAGTCTTTAGAAGAAAGAACCAATATCATTTTTAAGTTCGTTCAAAGCAAGATGAACTGGAACGAGATGAATAGTTGTTTCTCAAAAAAGGGAATCGAAAAAGCATACAAAGATCAGACTGGAAATGTAGCTGAGATTAATTTTATATTAATTAATATGCTTAAATTGGCGGGAGTAGATGCCAATCCGGTTTTGGTAAGTACTATTGAAAATGGTATACCGGTTTATCCAACAAGAACAGGATTTAATTATTTGATTGCATGTGCAGAAATAAACGGAAAACAAATCCTGCTTGATGCTTCTAGAAAATATACTTCACCAAACATACTTCCGTTGAATATCTTAAACTGGAAAGGAAGATTGATTAAAAGTAATGGTGTTTCTAACGAAATTGCTCTGGTTCCTACTACAACATCTAAAGAAAATGTGAGTATTACCTCTGTCATAAATGCCAACGGAAAAATAGATGGTAAAATCAGAATTCATCGTACAGACTATGATGCATATAGGTTCCGAATTCAGAATGCTACTAAAAATCAGGAGAGTTATATCGAAAAACTTGAGCAACAGTTGGGCGATTTAAAAGTTTCAGATTATTCTATCACTAATAAAACGACTAATCTTTCAGATCCAATTATAGAAACATTTGCTTTTGAAACTGATAATTTTGTAGAAAGCATAGGCGGAAAATTATTTATAAATCCGATGTTGTTTTATGCAAAAAGTAAAAATCCTTTTACGCAGGAAAAAAGGCAAATGGGAATTTATTTTGGTTACCCAAGTCAGGAAAAATATCTTATTAATTTTGAAATTCCAGAAGGTTATGTTGTTGAAACACTTCCAGCACCGGCAAGATATTCGCTTCAAGATAGTTCTATTGCCTTAATGATGAATATCCGAAATGATGGAAATAAAATACAATTTAGTTTTTCTAAAGACATAAACGGTAGTATTTTTGCGGCAGAAGACTATGAATCTTTGAAAATGCTTTTTCAAAAGATGATCATAAGTCTTGATCAAAAAATTGTTCTAAAAAAAGTTTAAAAAATGGATTTGAAAAACGCACAGTTAGACGTAGATACCTGGATAAAAGAACATGGTGTTCGTTATTTTAACGAATTAACCAATATGGCACAACTTACAGAAGAAGTTGGTGAAGTAGCCAGAATTATTGCACGTCGTTATGGAGAACAATCGGAAAAAGAAAGCGATAAAAATAAAGATTTAGGAGAAGAATTAGCTGATGTTGTATTTGTAGTTTTATGTCTAGCCAATCAAACGGGAATCGATTTACAAGCTGCTTTTGATAAAAAAATGGACTTGAAATCGGTTAGAGACAAAGATCGTCACAAAAACAACGATAAATTGAAATAATTGTGAAATTTTAACACAGATTTTGATTTACGGGCGAGGAGTGGTAAATTGCACGCTTGGATTATGTCACTCATAATTCGCAACTCATAACTAATATCATGAATTTAAAATTAAGCACGAATTCAATATTCACTATTGATGATTCGCAACTCAATATCACAGGTTCTAAAAGTGAAACCAATCGCTTATTATTACTAAAAGCATTATTTCCAAATATTACTTTAGCCAATACTTCAAACTCAGATGACAGCGAAGTAATGCAGAAAGCATTAATTGGTAATGACGAAATTGTAGACATTCATCACGCAGGAACTGCGATGCGTTTTTTAACGGCTTATTTTTCTGTTAACGAAGGAAGAGAAGTAGTTTTGACGGGATCAAGTAGAATGCAGGAACGTCCAATCAAAATTTTGGTTGAAGCTTTGGCTCAGTTAGGAGTTGAGATTTCGTATGAAAAAGAAGTTGGTTATCCGCCAATTCGAATCAAAGGGAAAAAAGTTACGGCTTCAAAAGTAAATTTGGCAGCCAATGTGAGCAGTCAATATATTTCGGCACTTTTATTAGTGGCTTCAAAATTGGATAATGGTTTAGAACTGACGTTAGAAGGTGAAATTACTTCAATTCCTTATATCAAAATGACTTTGGCTTTGCTAAATGATTTAGATATTAAAACTAGTTTTGAAGGAAATGTAATTAAAGTATTTCCTAAAGAAGCAGTCGAATCGAAAGAAATGGTTGTAGAATCTGACTGGAGTTCGGCATCTTATTTCTTTAGTTTAGTGGCTTTGTCAGATGCTGCAAAAATAACATTGAGCAGTTATAAAGAAAACAGTCTTCAAGGAGATTCAGAATTAGTTTCTCTTTATCAAAAAATGGGTGTAAAAACTACTTTTCAAGGTAATAAAATGACATTGGAGAAAGTAGCAGGATTCAACTATCAAGATGTAAATTTTGAATTGAATAATACACCAGATATTGCGCAGACGATTGTAGTAACGTGTTTAGGTTTAGGAATCGGATGCCACTTAACAGGACTTCATACTTTAAAAATAAAAGAAACAGATCGTCTAGAAGCTTTAAAAACGGAGCTGACTAAATTAGGAGCAAATATTTCTGTGACTAATGATAGTTTGACTTTAGTAAAATCAGACGATATAAAACATGATATTCATATTGCAACTTACAATGATCACAGAATGGCAATGGCATTTGCGCCGCTTGCTATTAAAGTTCCAATTATTATTGATGATGCAGAAGTAGTTTCAAAATCATACCCAGATTTCTGGAACGATTTGAAAGCTTTGAATTTCCAAATTACTGAATTGTAAATTTGAACCATATAAGTTATATAAGTTCATTTAAATAAAAGTTAATTTCAAAGCTTGTAAAAAGGGCTTGAATTTCCAAATTATAGAATTGCAAAATTTGAACCATATAAGTTATATAAGTTCATTTAAATAAAAGCTGATTTAAAAGCTAGTAAAACATAGCCTCTGGTTTCAACCAGAGGTTTTTTTATATGGAGTTTTAAATTAATCAAAAAGTTACTAAACCTGACAGGTTTTTAAAACCTGACAGGTTTAAACAGGATACTAATATTAACTTATATAACTTATATGGTTGAAAAATTTACTATTTTGCTTCAAAAAAGTTAAAATTAATTTAAATATTCGGTTTTTAACCCATTCAGAAACATCACAAAATCAAGGACTTTTGAAAATAAACGTCAAAACACTTGACAACGCCTATCTCACAATCGTATATTTGCAGTCGATTTAAAATTTTAGATAAAAAAGTCTAAGATTGATATTTTAAAATCTAACTTCAAATATGAAATTATCACACTTCAATTTCAATTTACCGAAAGAACTTTTGGCTGAATTTCCAGCAGAAAACAGAGATGAATCTCGTTTAATGGTAATTGACCGTAAAAAAAATACGATCGAACATAAAATGTTTAAAGACGTAATCAACTATTTTGATGACGGAGACGTTTTAATTCTTAACAATACAAAAGTTTTCCCTGCACGTTTGTATGGAAACAAAGAAAAAACTGGAGCTAGAATTGAGGTTTTCTTATTAAGAGAATTAAATTCTGAGCAAAGACTTTGGGATGTTTTAGTTGATCCAGCTAGAAAAATCCGTATTGGTAACAAACTTTACTTTGGTGATGACGATTCATTAGTGGCTGAGGTAATCGATAATACAACTTCTCGTGGTAGAACATTACGTTTCTTATATGATGGATCTTACGAAGAATTCAGAAACAAATTGACAGAACTTGGAGAAACTCCAATTCCTAAATACATCAACAGAGACGTAACTCCAGAAGATGCTGAAAGATACCAAACAATCTACGCAAAAGAAGAAGGAGCTGTAGCGGCGCCAACTGCTGGTTTACACTTCTCTAAACACCTTTTGAAAAAATTAGAAATCAAAGGAGTTAATTTTGCTGAGGTAACTTTACACGTTGGTTTAGGAACTTTCAATCCAGTTGAGGTTGAAGATTTATCTAAACACAAAATGGATTCTGAGGAATTAATCATTACTCAAGAAGCTTGTGATATTGTAAACGAAGGAAAAGCAAAGAAAAAACGTATTTGTGCTGTAGGAACAACTTCTATGCGTGCAATCGAAAGTTCTGTTTCTTCTGCTAATACTTTAAATCCTTACGAAGGATGGACAAATAAATTTATTTTCCCTCCTCACGATTTTAGTATTGCAAACTGTATGATTACAAACTTCCACACACCAAAATCAACATTATTAATGATGATTTCTGCTTTCTGTGGACACGATTTAATGAAAAAAGCATACGAAGAAGCAATCAAAGAAGGATACAAATTCTATTCTTACGGAGATGCAATGTTAATTCTTTAATTAGGAATTAATTTTCAAGATATGAACCCGATAGTTTTTAGAAGCTATCGGGTTTTCTGTTTTTTAAATCGTTCGTAAAGATTTTATTTAGCCACAGATTATATGGATTAACACAGATTAAAAAAAAACTCTTAATCTGTGGCTAACTTTTTATATAATAATTTTGCATTTTATTCGGAACATAGCCCAATGTTTGATCCTTGGGTATGTGTCGTGTTCCAATCTTTGTGTACCCAAGGTTAAAACCTTGGGCTATATTTTATTTCGAATTCGGAAAAATGTTTTAAGACAAGGCTTTGCGAACTTTAAGTTTATAAACGTCAACCCTGATAAAAAATCTTTGCGAACTTTGCGGTTAAAAACACACAATGCATGTCGCCATGAAACAAAACAAACAAAATTTGTTATTTTAGCAAGCAAAACAAAAAACAATGACTTTTCAAAATACACGCGAATTTGCACGAGAGCTAGATTCGAAAGATCAATTAAACCAGTATCAAGAACAATTTATTTTTCCTAAAGTAAATGACAAAAGAGTAATTTACTTTACAGGAAATTCATTAGGATTACAACCAAAACGCACCAAAGCTTATATTGACGAAGTAATGAATGACTGGGCAGAATTGGCTGTTGAAGGTCATTTTTATGCCGAAAAACCTTGGTGGGATTATCAGGAAAGATTTGCAGAACCTTTAAGTAAAATTGTGGGAGCGCTTCCGTCAGAAGTTACGGTTATGAATACTTTGACGGTGAATCTTCATTTATTGATGGTTTCCTTCTATCAGCCAAAAGGAAAACGATATAAAATTATCTGCGAAGAAAAAGCTTTTCCGTCAGATCAATATATGTTTCAAAGTCAGGTTAATTTTCATGGATATAAACCAGAAGATGCAATTGTAGAAATCAAACGTAGAGAAGGAGAACACAATATTCGCTTAGAAGATGTTTTAGCAAAAATTGAAGAAGTTGGCGATGAATTGGCTTTGGTTTTAATTGGGGGAGTAAATTATTATACAGGACAAGTTTTTGATATTAAAACGATAACTGCTGCAGGACAAAAAGCGGGAGCAAAAGTAGGTTGGGATTTAGCGCATGCTGCCGGAAACATCAAATTGGAACTTCACGATTGGAATGTCGATTTTGCGGCTTGGTGCAGCTATAAATATATGAATTCAGGTCCTGGAAATGCTTCTGGCTGTTTCGTACACGAAAAACATCATAATTCAGATTTGCCAAGATTCGCAGGTTGGTGGGGACACAACAAAGAACGCCGTTTTAAAATGGAGCCAAACTTCGATCCCGTTCACGGAGCAGATGGTTGGCAGATTAGTAATCTTCCGGTTCTTTCATTAGCGCCTTATTTGGCTTCGGTAGAAATGTTTGCTGAGGTTGGAATGGATGCTTTAATTGCAAAACGAGATCATATTACATCTTATCTAGAATTTATTCTTCACGAAATTGATAAAGAAGTAGAAAGTACTTTCGAAATTATCACACCTTCAAACCCAGAAGAAAGAGCATCTCAATTGTCTGTTTTTCTACATGGAGAAGGAAGAGCTTTATTCGATTATTTAATGAAAAACGGAGTCATTACAGACTGGCGCGAACCGAATGTAATTCGTTTAGCACCAGTTCCGTTATATTGTTCTTACGAAGATATGTACGACTTTGGACAAATCCTGAAAAAAGGAATTTTAGGAAAGTAAAAAATATTTCTCGCAAGGACGCTAAGGCGCAAAGTTTTTTTTGAACCATATAAGTAATATAAGATATTTTAAGTTTTTTCTTAATTGAACTTATATTACTTATATGGTTATTTTTTTTAATTAAACTTTGCGCCTTAGCGCCTTTTCGAGATTTCTATAGGCGAAATTTACTTGAAAGAATATTCTTTATCTTAATTTTATAACCTTTCAAAAGAATTCTGTAACAATGGATATAGCAGATATTTCGTAATTTGTAGTGTATAATTTTTAAAAACCACAATCATGAAAGGCTTATATGTTTTATTAGCAGCGATACTTTTAACTTCTTGTCAACATCAAAGTAAAGAAGATATAAATAAAGCCAAACAAGCCAGTATTGATTCAATGAAAGTTGAGATTAACAAGCAACGAGTTATCGATTCAATGAAGACTGAAATGGCTAAGATAAAAGAAGAGCAAAAAGTTGAATCTGAAAAAGAAAAAGTTGTTGTTGTGCATCAGCAGGCAGCAAATGGAAATACGACAGCAACAACAACCACAACTACTAAGAAAAAAGGTTGGAGTGCAACTGCTAAAGGTGCCGTAATTGGTGCCGGAGTTGGAGCTGCAACAGGAGCAATTGTCAGCAAGAAAAAAGGTGAAGGAGCTATTATCGGTGGATTAGCTGGTGCTGCTTTAGGAACCGGAACTGGAGCTGTAATTGACAGTAAGAATAAAAAGAAAGAATAATAATTTCTTATCAATAAAAACAAACCCCAAATTAGAAATAATTTGGGGTTTTCAATTTTAAACCAACTCTGAAACGGGAATTTTAATATCAACTAATTCTGATTTACAAGAATCGAGTTGATCAATATCACCCTGAAAGACCGGCGTCGATTCAAATAAATTTTTATAATACTCAATTCCATCTAACAGATTAGATTTAAAAGTATTCCATTTTTTTTGCTGTGCGGTAGAAAGCTCTTCCGATATAGATTGAATTTCATTTCTGAAATAGGTAATGTACATTTTTAACTCCTTAATAAACAAGTTCGGACGATTTGTTCTAATAACCGATTTTCCTTGGTAAATATGCTGTATCATATCTTTCAAAGAAACTTCCTGATCAAAATAAGCCAAGTTTGGTCCTGGACAAATTACAACCCCTTGTGCCTGACCTTTTACTTTTATATCATTTTCTAGATAAGATGCATTTGCCAAACCAACACACAAACAAGATTTCTCCGTGATTTTGATTTTACTCTTTTCAAATTCATCAACAGATAATGAATCTTTTTTTGCTTCTAATTCTTCTAGTTTTATATCCTGATATTTTTTAGAAGCTGTGCAAATTCCGTGTGGATCGTATTCTTTGCTTAATGCCAAAAATTTCTTTGGACAAGAACTTCCTGCTTTGTTTTCGTGAATTCTTTTTTGTTTTAAAAATTCATTTGTTGTGCCTTTCAAAGTATTAAACGGAACTCCCAAAGGCGAAATGTTACTTAAGTAAAAATCATCTTCTTTGGCATTCATCAATAAATTACGAGTTTCCTTATCTACAGAAGTTGCTTCGGGAACTAGTAAAAATGGAGAACCCCAGCCGACAGAATCGACATTGTATTCGTCTAGTAAAAATTCATGTTCTGCTGAAGTTCCAACGCCACCTTGAACTGTAATTTTTATTTCTAAAGGATTTTCAGGAATATGCTGATTTTTGGTTTGTAAGGCCTTAATCATTAAATCGTGAGCAGATTGTACCAGTTGTTCTTTTTTCTGCTTGAATTCTTCTAAAATGGTGCCCAATAAGAGTCCGTCGGTTGCGAAAGCGTGTCCGCCGCAGTTTAATCCCGATTCAATTCGGTATTCAGAAACCCAAAGTCCTTTTTTCGCTAAGAAATTTCCCTGAATCATTGCCGATCTAAAATCGCTTACTTTTAAGATGATTTTCTTTCTCAATTCATTGTTTTCATTTGGAAAAAAATCTTTGAAATTTTCGAAGTAACCAAACAATCTAGGATTCATTCCGGCAGAAAGTACAACAGAAGATTCTAAATTACTATTCGCAAAACCTCTTAAAGCCGCATGAGCATCGTTAAATTCAATTGGAAGCTGTTCGTTTTTGATAAAATTATCTTTGTCCAATTTCGTCATAATGTTCACATCAATTTCTCCTGGAAAAAGATGTGTTTCAATATACTGTTGGATGTTTTCTTTAAAAGCAATTCCATCATCCAATAAATTCTGAAATCCTTTTTTAATATCAGAAGTATTAGGTAACATCGACATGAAATTATCCAAAGCAGTTTTGCTTTCGGCCAATTCAGTTTTAAAATTTTCGAATTTTTCTTTTACAATTTTATCGACTAAATTTAAGTAAGAAGTGATTCTTTCAGCACGATAATCGTGAAATTTTTGTGTGATTTCTTCGTAAGGAATATTGAATTTAGTGCTGTAAAAATTACGCATTTTCTCAATCAAGTCATCATCAGCGAGAGCAATAACAGACGAAATTCCGTACTGCGCCACGCGAATTGGACTGTCAATTGTATATGCAAGACCCATTACCGGAATGTGAAAGGTATGTAAAGGTGTTTTTGCCATTTGTTTTTAGATTAAAATAAAGGCAAATATTGAAAAAATGATTTTCCTAAAACCTGATAATTGTCAGGTTTGTCAATTGTTAGGAGAGTTTTTTCGCCACGAATTCACGAATTTTATACAAAAGAATTCGTGAATTCGTGGCGAAAAAAAAATTAAATCAAAATTTTCTTCAAAGATTCAGCAATACTGCGCCATAAAAAGTTGTAGAATGATTTTTCTTGAATTCGTTCTATTTCGACATCAGCAGTTTTGGCTTGGTCTTTTGAGTCATTTTTGACTAATAAATTAGCAATTGCTGATTTAAGTTTGGCTTCTTTTTCGGGTTTTTTCTTTTTGTATAATTTTACTTTTAAGTCATCATAATCTAAAGAAGCATTTCCTTTTGAGATATTGTCATTTCCGTAGAAATTAAAACGGTATTTATGGAAAACTCCCGTAAAAGAAGCATTCATGTAAGGTTTGCTGAATCTTCCCATTGCTCTAACATCAAAATTGGAAATCACACCCTGAATATGGAAGCCGTCATTTTTATCCAAAACATTAAAACTCCAATCGACATTCAACGGAGAAGTTTTCATGAAAATACAATTGACTTTAATTTTTACATCATTTGTTTTTTTCAAACCAAAACCACTTCGCAGATTCGTTGCCTGCAAATTGAATTTATCAAAATTTAAAACTCCTGGACCTTTTGAGAAATCAATTTCTTCTTCGTAAACCAATTTTGATTTCAAAACTTGAAGTGTATCAATTTGCAACGGAAATTTTAGATTTCGAAGTAAATGATTGTAAAGATATTTTTTACTCAAATCGTCTTTAGGCATTTTTCCGCGGTAAATATTCGCATCAAAATGATTGATGACTAATGAGTTTGCTTTAAAATAAAAACGATCATTTTTAAAACCCCAATCCATTTTTGCAACTTGTGCCGAATCGAATTTTAAAGTGTAAATGTCTTTTTCTTTTTCCAGTCGTTTCACAAAATTCGGTCGATCAAATTGAGGAAGATTAGAAAAATTATTGATTTTTAGAAAGTTTTTTTCAGTACTTATTTTTCCAATATTGATATGATAAAAAATACTTGGTCTGTAAAATAAGCTATCAATGACTAAAGCGTAACTTTTGTATTGAAGCGGAATTTTTTCTTTTAAAGTGGCATCGGTTATTAAAATTCCTTCCAATTTTAAAAGAATTTTTTTGATGCTGAAGATTGGTTTTTTAGTATCCAGAGAAACAACATCCACAGTTCCTTCATTCAAATAAATATTCGAAACGCCTATAATTTTTTGAAAAGGCTCGACAATTTCGTTCTTAATGCTTTTGCTGTTGTTTATCAGTTTCTCGCCTTTTTTATATAAAATAACACGAGGTTTATTGATGATTATACTTTCTGCTCGAATAATATCGCGAAATGCCAAATCCCAAATATTGAAATGTTTTATGGTAATAGATTCTATTTTAGAAAACAATCCGTTTTTACTGTCCTTAGGTTCGTTTTTCGGACTTACCAATAAAGTTTGGGCGTAGATATTTCTAGAAAAAAGAGAGACTTCAATTTTTTCGTAATTAATATTATAAGCTGTTTTGTTTTTTTCGTGAATGACAATCGGAAGCTGTTTTTTAATCCAGTAATTCAGACCGATGTTGGCAAAAATTACGAGTAGAAGAAGAGAAATTATTCCAATTGCTATTTTTTTATAGATTGACATTTATAGTATTAATTTTAAATACATAAATTTAGACTTTTAAAGAGCAATTTCTTTTATAAGATTTTAGAGAAAAGTTATATCATTTTGAATTTTTTATCCTTTTTTAGAATATGAGAATAATTAAAAAAATCCTGCTGACTTTATTGGTTCTTATTGTAATTCTTGCCATTGGTTTATTTGCCTATATTTTTCATTTAAAACCAAAATATGAAGGCGCGTTGCAATTGAAAAATCTGGAAAAAGAAACGACGGTTTATTTTGATGAATTTGGAGTTCCTCATATTTATGCCGATTCTGAAAAGGATGCTATGACCGCTCTTGGTTACGTTCATGCGCAGGAACGACTATGGCAAATGGAATTACTTCGCAGAATTGCGCCAGGACGTCTGTCTGAAATTTTTGGTGGAGTTGCTCTAAAAAATGATAAATTCTTTGCCGGAATCGGTATTGAAGAAGCTTCCGCGAAAGCGATTGCCAAACTACACAAAAATAGTGAAAGTTATAAATTAACACAGGCTTATCTAGACGGAATTAATCAATATTTGGATGAAGGAGTAACGCCGATTGAATTTACTTTGGTTGGGGTGAAAAAGCAAAAATTCACCATAAAAGATGTTTATAATATTTTCGGATATATGTCTTTCAGTTTTGCAATGGCACAAAAAACCGATCCATTATTGACGGATATTAAAAATAAATATGGTGTTGAATATCTAAAAGATTTAGGAATTAATGGAGAATTTAACAACACCAAAATTAAGATCTCCAAAGAGAATTTGGGAGAATATGCCGAAATAACAAAGTCTATTACGGCGATGCTGGATCAATCTCCAATTCCACCATTTATTGGTAGTAATAGCTGGGTTGTTGGTCCTCAAAAATCAAAAAGCGGAAAAGTAATTTTTGCAAATGATCCGCATATTGGGTTTTCACAACCTGCAACTTGGTACGAAGCGCATTTGTTGACACCGCAACACGAATTGTACGGTTGTTATTTGGCGGGAACACCGTTTCCGTTATTGGCGCACAATCGCAATTATGCTTACGGATTAACGATGTTTGAAAATGATGATATCGATTTTTATCAAGAAAAAAACAAAGCGGGTGATGTAACACAATATCAAACACCAACTGGTTTTAGTAAATATGAAACTAGAAAAAAAGTCATCAAAGTAAAAGATTCTTCAGATGTAGTTTTGACGGTAAAATCGAGCCGACACGGACCAATTATGAATGATTTAATGGAACGTCTGGAAAAGAAAAATCCAATTGCGATGTTGTGGACCTATACCAATCAGCCGATTCAGATTTTAGATGCTGCCTACGGACTTTCACATGCAAAAAATAAAGAGGAATTTAAAAAAGCAGCCAGCTTAATTGCAGCGCCAGGATTGAATGTCATGTATGGAGATGCAAAAGGAAATGTGGGCTGGTGGGCGACAGGAAAATTGTACAGACATAATGAAGGCGTAAATACTCATTTAATTTTGGATGGTGCAAGTGGTAAAGATGATATTGTAAAATATTTAGATTTTGAGCAGAATCCATCATCAGAAAATCCGAAATGGGGGTATGTTTACTCTGCTAATAATCAACCGGAAGCAATTGATAATGGTTATTTGTATCCGGGTTATTATTTGCCTGAAGATCGAGCTAAAAGAATTTCGGGAATTCTAGATGCAAAATCAGATTGGGATAAAGAAGCGATTAGCAAAATGATTTACGATAATACTTCTGATGTTGCTGTTGAGGTGGTTAAAAATTTGATTTCCAACATCGATCTTAATTCTGCTTCGGCTGAGGAAAAAGAAGCGATTAATGTTTTAAAATCTTGGAAAGGCACAACTAATTTGGATGATGTTGCACCAACGATTTATAACAAATGGATTTATCTGTACTTAAAAAATACATTTGAAGATGAAATGGGTAAAGAGAACTTTAATCTGTTTCTTGGAATTTCTGTCGGAAAGCAAGTTGTCGCCAATCAAATTAAAAATGAAAATTCGGTTTGGTGGGATAATATAAAAACTAAAAATGTGAGGGAAACGAGAAAAGATATTGTTTCTAAATCCTTTCATGATGCTATTATAGCTTTGCAAAATCAATTAGGAAATACAATTTCAGATTGGAATTGGGGTAAAGTTCACACTGTAGAACACGAACATCCGTTAGGAAAAGTAAAAGCACTTCGCGGTTTATTTAATGTTGGTCCTTTTGCTTCGCCTGGCTCAAACGAAGTCATCAACAATTTATTTTTTGGATTTAATGATGAAGGAAAATATTATACAAAAGGCGGACCTTCAACGAGAAGAATTGTAGATTTTTCAGATATTGAAAACAGCTGGAGTATTTTGCCAACAGGACAATCCGGAAATCCTTTCAGCAAACATTATGATGATCAAGCCGAAATGTACAACGCAGGAAAGTTCAGAAAAATGAAATTGAATAAAGAGGAAATTGTAAAAACGTCTACAAAACTGATCTTGAAACCGAAGAAGTAGTTTTTTTGTTTCAGGTTGCAAGTTGAAGAACAAGATCTTTGTCAAAGTTTCAAACTTTGACAAAGATTTATACACAAAGAATAAAAAACTCTGTGCCTTTGTTACTTTGTCCCTCTGTACCTTTTATTTAGAAAGATATTTTCCCTTCACAATATCATCAGCAAAAATGTTCAAATTATTAATTAGAACTTTATTGTTGGTCATCACATTTTTGGTTTGATAAGCAGTGTCTTTTTCATAGGCTTTTAACAAAGTTTCCAGTTCAACTTCGTCAAAAACAACAAAACTGTTGTAAATCGCATCTCTGAAATTTTTGTAATTAATACTTTGACTAATTTCCATAGCTTTTTGCTCATTCCAACCTTCTTTTGCAGAAGCTGCGTTTATTTTGGAAAGACAAAAATCAACTACGTAATTTTTGTAATGTGTCGCTTCGACAATTCTATCAATAATAATTTTATTCTGTTGTGATGGCATGGCAGGAGACTGAGGATTATTTTGCGAAACACAAACAGCTGGAATAAACAGACATAAAGATAAAGCCAGAAAGGCTTGCTTTTTAAAGTTTTTCATAGGTTTTTAGTCGTTTTTGGGTACGGCTAAAATAGTTTTTTGTAACGATAAAACCTGAAATTTGAATGTTAGAAATTGTAACAAAAAAACTCCGATAGAAAGATTGTAAATCAATTCTATCGGAGTTAAGTTTTTAAGAATTATAAAATCTTACTTCCCAGTTTTCTTTGTAAGTTCGTCTAAGACTTTTTTCCCATTTTCATTTGTAGGATCCAATTCTACTGATCTTTTATAATTCGCAATTGCCAGTTTTTTATCGCCATCAGCCAAATAAGCTTCGCCTAAACTATCATAAGCATTTCCAGATTTTGGAAAAGCTTCTGTATTGATTTTAAAAATTTCAATAGCTTCTTTCTTTTTTCCAGTTTGTAATAACTGATAGCCAACTCTGTTCATATCGCCTTCTTTTATAGCGTATGTCGGATCGTTTTTAAACTTTTTGTAGCTTTCTGTTCCAGCGACAACACCTTTTTCTGAGTAGATATCTAATAAATCTAAAGCCAAAGATTTTTTCGGTTGCTCAAATGGTTTGTTGTATAAAATAGCATGAATAGCATCGGTCATTTCTCCTAAAACAGTTCCGCCAGTGTTATTTAGTAAAACCACTAGATTTTGATTTGTAAAAATGCGTGAAATAATTGTGTTAAAACCGTTTATTCCTCCGCCATGACCAACCATTTTTGGTTTGCCTTTATCTCCATTATCAAATTCATCTATAAACCATCCATAACCATAAGATGCGCCTCCAACTTTTATGTAAGGTTTAAATAACAATTCCATACTTTTCTCAGAAAGTAATTTATTAGTGTAAAGTGCTTGATCCCATAAATATAAATCTTCAACAGTAGAATACAAAGATCCTGCTGCATACGGAATACTCATGTCAACATAAGCTGCATTGACAATTTTTTTGCCTTGTTTTTCATAACCTGCAGCTCTGTTTTTTAAAATAACATCGCTATGATCGTATCCAGAATTGACCATTTTTAAAGGTGTAAAAACGATTTCTTGTAGATATTGCTCATATGTTTTGCCTGTAATTTTTTCGATAATATATCCCAATAAGAAATAACCCGAATTGCTGTAACTGAATTTTTCGTCTGGTGTAAATTCGAGTGGTAAACTAGAAAACGTTTTTACAAATACTTCTGGAGTATAAGGGTTTCTCGCTTTATCTTTAAAGAAATTCGGTGCACTCGTATAATTTGGAATTCCAGAAGTGTGAGTCAATAAGTGATGAATCGTGATTTTATCACCATTTTCTTTTGGGTAATCTGAAAGATAAGTGCTAATTGGAACATCCAGTTTTATTTTTCCTTCTTCAGCCAATTTTACAATCAAAAGAGCAGTGAATTGTTTACTGATAGATCCTAATCTAAATTTCGTATCAGGCTGGTTTGGAATATTCCATTCCATATTGGCAGAACCAAAACCTTTTTTGAAAATTACTTTTCCGTTTTCGGCAACCAGAGCAGAGCCGTTAAATTGTCCGTATTCGTTGTATTTGCTAAGAAGCTGTTCTATTTGTTGTGCTTTGTCCTGAGCAAAAGTGCTCAATGTCGAAAGCTGAAAAGCAACAAAAAGTGTAATAAGTTTGATTGATTTTTTCATCATGATTGATAATTGTGGATTTTGGATTAATAAAAATGATTTGTTTTTGGATTGATGATTGAAACTTTTTAACTGCAACTTATTCAGTAAGTTGATTACGAATTTACGTTTTTTACTTACAAATATATTGAGGTTCTTAAAAGTTTAGACGATCATTTTCTAAAATGGTTTCAAGAAATAAAGTGTTTTTTTGTTTTTCTTCATAAAAAAGTAAGAGCACAGACCAAATTGACTGAAAAAGTCGGTCTATGCTCATAACTAACAAATATTTTGAAGTGCTATAAAGCAGTTAAAATAGTGCACAAATAAAGTAATAGAAGAATGAATAATTTTATCATGTTTCTCAGAATTAGTGTTACTATCTGATTCAAGAAGAGCATTACTTGGTTTCGATATCGATTATTTTTCTTCCGTTTTCACCTAAATAATGAAGCACAATACTTTCATAAATTTTATAGCCATCATCAACATTGGTAAAAATGATTAAACCTTGTTTCGTTTTCGGAAGTAAAATAAAAATTGTTTGAACACCTTGATCTGCTCCGCCATGCGAAAGTGCATAGTTTTCATTTCCTAAATCATAAATTTCGAAACCTAAACCAAAGTATTTGTCTTTTTTAGTTTGAACTTGATGCGAAATCATATCATCAAAAACCTTTTTACTTAATCCTTCGCCATTCATAACATTGGATAAAAATCTACCATAATCTTCAATTGTAGTCAACAAGTCATCGGCCGCATTTACAGATTTATTTTTAGTAGGCTCGTAAGCATTTCCATCTTTGTCATAATTAATAGCATATCTCGTAAGATCTATTTTATCATTCCAAATTAATTGGGAATCGTTCATTTTAAAAGGTTCAAAAACCAATTCCGAAGCCAATTGATCTAGTGTCTTACGAAATTTTTTCTCTAATGCTCTTCGCAGATATTCAAATCCTTCTCCAGAATATTGATATTTTGTTCCGGGTTTAAACTTAAAATCCAATTTTTTAGATTCATTAAAAGATCTCCAATTAGGAAAACCCGTTTGATGACTTAAAATAATTCTGGTTGTCAGTAATTTATGATTCGGATCTTTGGCAATATCTGGATCAATCCAGTAGTGATCAAGTGGTTCGTCCAAATCCCATTTTCCTTGAGAGACCAATTTCAAAGCAACCATTGCAGTTACAGGTTTAGTCAGCGAAGCAACATTCCAAATCGTATTATAAGGTGCAGAAACATCTCGTTTTAGTTTGCCAAAAGTTTTGATCTGTTTTAGCTTTCCATCTGAAATAATGCCCAATCCTAAAGTAGGAATGTTATTTTCTTTCAGCCATTTTTCAGTTTCTTGATCATTATCAAAAAGGTTTGATATGCTTGCCGTAGAACTAGTTATTTGATGATTGTAACTTAGTGATCTTGCCAGTTTCCAATTTTTATTTTTCAAGAGCCAAAGATGTGTGAATTTGGCAAAACTTCCAGCTTGTTCAGCATTACCAGCCGAAGTTTCATAAAAACGATGCGTTCCCATTTGTATCGCGCCGTATAAAGTTCCATTTTTATATAAAGGATAAATTTGAGTGCTTCCATTAATGAGTTCTCTTCGGTAATTATATTTTCTTGTTGGAGAGCAAATACCACTTTTAAGCGTTTTTAAAAATCTTGCCTTATCCGAAATACTATCTTTATCATGATAAAACTCAAAATCTTCGGTATATAAATCTTCGAATTGTTTTATGTCGCAAGTGTTAAAACCAATAGTAAATAATAAACTGTCTTTCGACATAATGGTTTTGTATAAGGCCGAACTTTTTTCTTCCTGAGAAAAACCTAATTGAATTTGAAAAAGGAGTATTGCAACTAAAAAGATTTTTAATTGAAAAGTAGTGTCATTGATTTTCATTATTTGTGATGATTGATTGATGAATGGCAAAATTACTTCAATCTAAAATCACAAAATTGTACAAATGCGAAATGTTATCTTTTTTGAGAAAGAAAATACAAATCTGGATTGAACATTTTTGGGGTTGTTTTAGTTACGTCTTTGAATTTTTTTATAAAATGGGACTGATCAAAATATTTATTATAAAGTGCAACTTCGGTTAAACTCATTTTTTCTAAATCTGCATGTACCATTTGGTCAACCGATTTTCTGAATTTTAGGATTTGAATATATTTTTTAATGGTCAATCCAGTTGCTGCTTTAAATTTAATCTGTAGCAGACGTTGTGAAGTTTTTAGTGTTTTACTTATTTCTGATACTGAAATTTCTTCTTCATTTTTAATGATTTCACAAATTCTTTCAATCACATTTTGATTTGAATTGGCTAATGCGTCAAAATAAAAATTGATTGTGTTTAATAGTGTCTGAATATCAGATTGAATCTCAACTTTAAAAGGCAATTCATTTGAGTGAATTTTTAGAATAGAATCGGTAAAATTGCTTAAATCATATTTAGGAAACATCGAAAGCGTCCAAGCATGGAGTTGAATGATGATAACTTTGGTTTTAGGTTCAATATTAACCAAAACTTTATTTGTCATTTGCGAGCAGAAATAGATTCCTGGGTTGAGTTCATATTTCTTTTTGCTGGTATGAACCTCAATTGCATTTCCAGAAACAATAGCAAGATTAAAACAGCCATTTGGAAGTACCAGTTTATTTTCGATTTGGCTTTCGCCGAAACTGTTATCCAGACACCAAATTTTATTGACAAACCTTTCTGAGTTTTGACTTACATAGTATTCGGAATATAATTTCATTTAAGCTGAATTAAACTTTAAAAATTGGTTTAGGTCATTTTTTATTCAAATTTAATTTAAAAAGCTCAAACAAATTATTCTCGGAAGAATTAAAAAATGGTTTCATTTTATAATTTGAAACCTAATAGCAGTTTTAAAAAAGTCGAATTTTCGTACCAAAAGTTAATTTTGATTTGAATTTTATGTCCAATCAAAAAACTAAATATTATGAAAAGAATAATTCCTTTTTTGTTTTTGTTAATGCTTTTTGCAACGGGTTGTAAGAAAGAAACAGTAGTAAATAATGAAAGTAAAACTGCCGATTCTTCTAGTGTAGATGGTTATGAATTTGTAGGAGGTTATCCAACAGAAGCCACTATTCAAAAAGCGTATGATGATGCCGATCTTAATCGTGCAATCCAGACTTATAAATTTTTCTATCCAACTGTTTCTGGCGCAGCAATTGGTTTAGGAAATTTAGAAATGGGAGTTACAGCCAATAAGGCTTTTGGAACATTGGATACAAAACCTGCTCAGGTTGGTTATACATTGAATTCAGATACACCTTATGCGCCTGTTGTAATTGATTTATCAAAAGGACCAATGGTAGTCGAAGTTCCTGCCGGACCACTTATTGTTGTAGCAATGGATGTAAATCAGCGTTGGGTTGCCGATATGGGAATACCAGGTCCTGATGCAGGAAAAGGAGGAAAACATCTTATTCTACCATTTGGATATAAGGGAGCGGTGCCAAGTTCAGGTTATCATGTTTGGCATTCTTCATCCGATAATTTAACAGTCGGTGTACGTTCTCTTCCTGTTGGTGGCGATGTAAAAGCAGCTTTAGATAGGCTTACCACCGTAAAAGTTTATCCATTAAATAAAACTGCAGATTGGAAAGATCCAACTTGGATTGAACTTAGTAATAAACCGCAAAATACCACGCCATTAGAATATGAAACCAAGTTTAAATATTGGGAAGTATTGAAACAAGTTATAGATCGCGAACCTTCTTATGATGGTTATCGAGATTATTATGGAGAATTAGCTGTTTTAGGAATTGCAAAAGGAAAACCATTCAGTCCAGATGCTCGTATGAAAGGAATTCTAGAAAAAGCAGCAAAAATTGCGAATGCACAAATGCGTGTACAATCGTTTGCAGATCGCAGATCAGATCGCATCGTTTGGAAAGACCGTCAGTGGGAATGGGTCGGACTGCGTTTTGAAGATGGTGATTTTAATACCCAAAATTATGTCGATATTGATGCACGAGAAACTTGGTTTTATCAGGCAATTGGAGCTTCTCCAGCAATGTTCAGAAGAAAAGAAGGAGCTGGGTCTTTATATTGGCTCGGACTTAAAGATAATACAGGGAAATATGTAGACGGTTCAAAAACATATAAGCTAACTATTCCAACTCCTGCTCCTGCAAAACTTTTCTGGTCGGTAACAGTTTATGATGCTGAAACAAGAAGTCAGGTTGCAACAGATCAGAATAAAGCGGCGTTGCGATCTATGTTTGAACTTAAAGATAAAATAGGAGGTAAAACTGTCGACTTGTATTTTGGTCCAAAAGCACCAGAAGGAAAAGAAGGACAGTGGATAAAAACAATTCCAAACAAAGGCTGGTTTGTTTACATACGTATTTATGGTCCAGAGAAAGCAGCTTTTGATGGAAGCTGGAAACCAGGAGATTTTGAAGAAGTAAAATAAATTTATAACTTATAGAAATAAAAAGATTTCGAAAAGGTTAATTAATTCAAAAAATGCCTCAACTTAAAATTGAGGCATTTTTATTTTGACAAACTGAAATATTTACAACAAATTTAATTGTTTAATTTTCTTAAATAAATCCGATAAAATAACATTTTGTTTTATTTTTAAATAAAGAAAAAATGAAGTAAATCTGTTGGAATCACTATTAACAAACAATTTGTTATTTATTTTAAGGCTTATGTTTAATTATTAGTTATTTTTACGACCCAATATTAGATTTTCCTTGATGCAAACTTCATTAAAAATTGCTGTGGTTGGTTCTGGACTTGTAGGATCGTTGCTGGCAATTTATCTTAAAAAAGCTGGTCACACTGTTCATGTTTATGATCGTAGTCCGGATATTCGAAAAATAAATTTCTCTGGACGTTCCATTAATTTGGCAATGTCTAATCGCGGCTGGAAAGCTTTGGATGCCGTTGGAGTGGGAGATGCGGTTCGGGAAATTGCAATTCCGATGGACAAACGCGCCATTCATTTGGTGGATAAACTAAACTTTCAGAATTACGGTCAGGAAGGAGAATCTATTTATTCGATTTCCAGAGGAAAACTAAATCGTAAAATGATCGATTTGGCTGAACAAGCTGGAGCAGAATTTCATTTTGAACAAAAAGTTTGGGATGTTACCTTAAGCGATGCAACTTTACATATTGGTGAAAGCGAAAGAGGAGAGTGGGAAGAACGAAAATTCGATATGGTTTTTGGTGCCGATGGTGCTTTCTCTAGAATTCGTCATAGAATGCAGCGTCAGAGCATGTTTAATTATTCTCAGGAATTTCTAAACATGGGATATAAAGAACTTAATATTCCTGCAAATCCAGACGGAACTCATAAATTAGATAAAAACTCTTTTCATATTTGGCCAAGAGGCGAATATATGTTAATTGCGCTTCCTAATCTTGATGGAAGTTTTACTTGTACCTTATTTATGCCTTTTGAAGGAGAAAATTCTTTTGAGTCATTAACAGACCGAAAAATGGTGGAAGATTTCTTCGAGAAAAACTTCCCAGATTCAATTGAGGTAATTCCGGAATTAGCTAACGATTTCTTTAAAAATCCGACAAGTACTTTGGTGACAATGAAATGTTTTCCATGGACTTTTGAAAATAAAATTGCTTTAATTGGAGATGCCTGTCATGCCATTGTTCCGTTTTACGGACAAGGAATGAATGCTGGTTTTGAAGATATTACGGTTTTGAGTGAAATGATTGAAAAGTACCAAGACGATTGGAAAAAGATTTTTGCAGAATATCAGATTTCACGAAAACCAAATGCAGATGCCATTGCAGAGCTTTCATATCGAAATTTTCTAGAAATGAGCACCAAAACAGCAGATGAAAAATTCTTGCTACAAAAGAAAATAGAAAAAGTATTTTCAGATAAACATCCAGACAAATGGATTCCGCTTTACAGTCGAGTTACTTTTAGTGATCGTCCTTATGCTGAAGCTTTAGCAATCGGAGATTATCAAAACGGAATTATGGAAGAAGTTCTTCGAATGGAAAATATCGAAAACATTTGGGATGGTCCAGAAGTTGAAAACAAAATTCTTGGATTGTTGCAACAAGCCTAAATTTTTTTTGAACCATATAAGTGATATAAGTAAATATAAAACTTTGTATAAAATAACAAACCCGACAGTTTTGAAATCTGTCGGGTTTGTTTATTAATATATAGTATAATTTTAAATGAACTTATATCACTTATATGGTTTATTTTTATTTGCTTTTCATGAATTTTGACAAAACCCCAAAAACACCTCTGATAAAGGTAGCACTTGTTACGACTTTAAGAACCGATTTCGTAACTACTTCTGTGGTACTTGGTTCCGATTTTGAAGATTTTTTAGGAGCTTCTTCTTCCTGTTGAGCAGCAGCTTCAGAAGCCTGGGTTAGCTTTTTGGTTAAAATTTCGAAAGCACTTTCGCGGTCAATTTCTTCGGCATATTTTTTTACCAGTTTCGATTTTCCGTTTATTTCGTCAATTTCAGAATCAGATAAAATATCCATTCGGCTTTGTGGGGCACGCATCATTGTTGCCACGAGAGGAGTTGGGATACCTTTTTCGTTAAGTGCTGTAACCAATGCCTCTCCAATTCCCAAACTGGTTAGTAATTCATCTGTTTTATAATATTGAGAAGTAGGATAATTATCAGCCGTTTTCTTAATTGCTTGACGATCATTTGCAGTAAAAGCTCTAAGTGCATGCTGGATCTTTAACCCTAATTGAGCCAAAACACCAGTGGGAACATCCATAGGGTTTTGAGTAACAAAATAAATTCCGACACCTTTAGAACGAATCAGTTTTACAATTGTCTCTATTTGCTCTAACAAAGCTTTACTCGCCTCATTGAAGATTAAATGCGCTTCATCAATAAAAATAACTAATTCAGGTTGTTCAGCATCCCCTTTTTCGGGCATTTTTTGATAAATTTCAGCCAAAAGACTTAACATAAAAGTTGAGAACAATTTAGGTTTATCCTGGATATCTGTCAGGCGGATGATGTTTACGTAACCTTTTCCATTTTCGTCAATTCGCATTAAATCATCCGTTTCAAAAGATAATTCCCCAAAAAACAAATCACCTCCCTGTTGCTCCAATTCAATAATTTTTCTAAGAATAGTTCCCGTTGTGGCCGTAGATATTTTTCCATAACTGGCAGCGATTTCGTCTTTACCTTCTTCTGTAATATAATTGATTACTTTTTTGATGTCTTTTAAATCCAATAAAGGCATTTGATTATCGTCACAGTATTTAAAGATAACCGCGACAACTCCAGCCTGAGTATCATTAAGGTCTAGAATTCTGGAAAATAAAACCGGTCCAAATTCAGAAACAGTAGCGCGTAAACGTACTCCATTTTGTTTGGACAAAGACATGAGTTCTACAGGAAACGCAGACACATTATAAGGTATATTTATTTTAGCATGTCTTTCGGTAATAAAACCTTCCTCTTTTCCTTCTTTTGCAATACCACTAAAATCACCTTTTATATCCATCATCAAAACTGGAATTCCAGCATTTGAAAGTTGCTCCGAAAATACCTGAATTGTTTTGGTTTTACCTGTTCCGGTTGCACCCGCAATTAATCCGTGACGATTTAAAGTTTTTAGCGGAATCTTTACATGCGCTTCTGCAAGTGGTTCTCCGTCAAGCATTGCGCCTCCTAAGATGATGCTGTCTCCTTTTGAAGAATAACCAGTATTTATATCTGTAATAAAATTGTCTTTTTTATTCATTTTTTTATTCGTAATTTAGTTGGTTATATGAGTATTGCTATGTTTTCGAGCACATTTTATGTGGTTTTTTTTAGTAAGAAAAAGCTTTTTTTGATTGAAAAATTAATAAAAAAAAAATTCTCAGCTTTTTAAGAAGATATCAAAGGAATCTTTGAATATTTACTAAAACGTTGTAATTTTTCCAATTATCGTCGTATTTTTTGTTTTATCTAAAAAATGACGCGACCAATTTAATGAGATATTTTTTAAATTGAAGTTAAATTTCGGTCAATTAAATTAAAAAAAGTTTTTTTATTTAAACTAAACGTATAAATTTGCTCCTCTACAAGTTAAATATAACTAAAAAATAAAAATTATTTAAAACTATTAAAATTAAAAAAAATGGCAAACGTTAAAGTTAAAAAAGAAAGCACTTCAAATGGCGGAGGAATGATTACAGGAATCATTATTGTAGCGTGTATCTTAGTAGGGGTGTTTATTTGGAAAGTAATCATGGGGGATTCTGCTAACTTCGAAGGAGGTAATCCAGAAACAGGACATCCAATCAATACATTAGGACAAGTATATAAAGGAGGTTTCATCGTACCAGTATTATTAGGTATGTTTTTAATGGTTGTTGTTTTTTCTATTGAAAGATTTATCGTTATCGGTAAAGCTGCAGGAAAAACTAACCTTGACAAATTCATGAAAAGTGTTCAAGGTAGTATTAAAGAAGGAAACATCGAGGCTGCTATCGCTTCATGTGACAAACAACAAGGTTCAGTTGCAAACGCAATTAAATCTGCTTTGGTAAAATACCAAGATGTTAAAAAAGAAGGATTCAACAGCGAAGAAGCTTCAGAAGTAATCCACAAAGAAATTGAAGAGGCAACTTCATTAGAAATGCCAATGTTAGAGAAAAACATGACTATTATCTCTACTTTAGTATCTTTAGGTACATTAGGAGGATTATTAGGAACTGTATCTGGTATGATTAAAGCGTTTGGTGCGTTAGCTTCTGCTGGTACTCCTGACCAAGCTGCTCTTGCAACAGGTATCTCTGAGGCACTTATCAACACTGCTACAGGTATCTCTACTTCTATCTTAGCAATTGTTTCTTACAACTTCTTTACTGCTAAAATTGACGATTTAACTTACTCTATCGATGAGGCTGGTACTACTATCGTTAATACTTACAGAAAATTCAGAGGAAGTTTAAGACAATAATTAATTTTTGATATTTATTATCAAAAAAATAAAATAAAAGATAATGGCTAAAATAAAAATGAAAAAAAAGTCGACATCGACAGATATGACTGCGATGTGTGATGTTGCATTCCTTTTGCTAACGTTCTTTATTTTGACCGCTACTGCTAAAGTGCCAGAAGCACTTCCTGTAGATACGCCTGCATCTACTGTACAAACTAAATTACCAGATACTGATTTGGCAATTATTACAGTAGGAAAAGGAAAAGTATTTTTTGACATCAAAGGAAGAGAGATTCGTAAAAGAACTCTTGAGGGAATTGGTGCAAAATATGGTATCGAATTCTCTGAAGACGATAAAACCAAATTTGCATTGATGGACGATTTTGGTGTGCCAGTTACAGGTTTAAAGCAGATCATTGATATGAAAGCGGCGGACAGAACCAAAGCAAATCAACCTGGAATTCCTTTGGATTCATTGGATAATCAATTAAAAGAGTGGCTTCTTATTTCTAGAAGAGCTACAATTGATTTAGATGACAAAGAATTGCAGATTGCTATAAAAGGAGATGCGAAGGAAGAATATCCACAAATCAAAAAAATTATGGATATTTTACAAGATCAGAAAATCAATTCCTTTAACTTAGTTACAGGAACTAGAGGGAAAGACTTTTAATTAAAAAAATACACTAAATGGCTGAATTAAATACCGGCGACGGCGGTGGTGGTAAAGGCGGTAAAGTAAGAAGTAAAAAGCAGAATTCGAAAGTCGATTTAACGGCAATGGTGGATTTGGCATTCTTATTGATCACATTCTTTATGTTGACTACTTCGTTGTCAAAACCTCAATCGATGGATTTGTCATTGCCAGATAAAGATGATAAAAATCCGGAACAGAAGGATACCAAGGTAGACGAGAATCGTACTATGACAGTAATGTTAGGGGATGATAATAAAATTGTTTACTACATGGGATTGTTAGCGACTCCTAAAGTAGGGCCTAAAGACATTACATATGGTAAAGATGGGATTCGTAGAGAATTGTTAAAACAGAAAAAAAATGTTTTAGCGTATTCTGCGGCTAAAGGAAAACCAGACCAAGGGATAATTGTAATCATTAAGCCAACTAAAAAATCAAATTACCGTAATTTGGTTGATATGTTGGATGAGATGGCAATTTCAGGAGTAGATACTTATGCAATCGTTCCTGAGTTTTCACCAGAGGAAACGAAATTAATAGATAAGAAAGCTGAATAATCTTTTTTGTCAAATTAAAAATCAAGAGATATGAAATTAGATATTATAAAAAATCAGTGGCTTGATATCGTATTCGAAGGACGTAATAAGATATATGGAGCATACGAGCTGAGAAAATCGAACGGTAAAACAACTGTGAAAGCACTTGTGATCGGTTCACTTATTTTTAGCTTTGCTGTTGCTGCACCTCTTATTGCTAGTTTCTTACCAGATTCTCAAGAAGAAGAGGTAAATAACGATATTAAGATTGCAACGGTAAAATTACCTCCAAAGAAAAAAGAGGAAATTAAACCAAATCAACCGCCACCACCACCACCACCACCAAAAGTGGATCAGGTAAAATTCGTAAAACCTGTGGTTGCAAAGGCTGAAGAAGTTACCGAAGATCCACCAAAAATTGTGGATTTGAAGGACAAAAAAGTTGGTGCTGAAACTATCAAAGGAGATCCAGATGCAGTTTTAACTGTTGATGAGCCAGTTGGTAAAGGACCAGTTCAGGAGGTAATCCAAGAAGATAACACTGTATATAATACAGCTGGTATCGAAGTAAAACCAGATTTCCCAGGAGGAATTGAGAAATTCTACAAATTCGTAGGAAACAATTACAAAACTCCAGAAGAAGAAGGTTTAAAAGGTAAAGTTTACGTTACGTTTGTAGTTGAAAAAGACGGTTCATTAACCGACATTAAAGTTTTAAGGGATATCGGTTACGGTACAGGAGCAGAAGCAATTCGTGTTCTTAAAAAATGTCCAAAATGGACTCCTGGCGAGCAAAATGGTAAAAAAGTAAGGGTATTATACTCTTTACCTATTACTATTCAATCTGCAGAATAATGTTAAAAGATATACTTAATAATATTCAGAAGAAATCGCTCAAAGAGCGATTTCTTCTTGTTTTAGGAATACTGTTTTTTTTAATTTATCTTGTACTCGGTTTAATGATCATGTTTTGGGAAAAGCTTCCGCTTAATATGGAATGGAAGTATAGATATATGTTTGGAGTTTTGCTGATCGTATATTCGGGAATAAGATTTTTAAGGTTAATTAATTCAAAAGAACAATAAAATTATGTTGAAATATAGTAAGGCTTTAGGATTGATTGTTTTTGTCTTTTTGTTTGCCATGTGTAACCAAAAAAACAAGAATGAAGCTCAGAAAGAAACCATTTTGAAAGGATCGCTTGATATTGTTGTTGATGAAACAGTAAAGCAAATTGTAGACGATCAGGTTGCGGTATTTGAAGGGACTTACTATGATGCAAAAATTAATGTTAAATCTAAGTCAGAAGCTGAAGTTATTAATGATTTACTAAATCAGAAAGCTAAAGTGGCAATAACAACAAGAGATTTGACAGCAGAGGAAAGAACTCGTTTTGAAAAAAATAAGATTAATCCTCGTTTAACGCCTTTTGCGCATGATGCCATTGCATTTATTTCAAATAAGAGCAATAATGATACACTAATTGCGTTGAAAAGTGTAATTGATTTTCTTCAAGGAAAAACAGATACTAAAATTAAAGGCCTGGTTTTCGATAATCCTAATTCAAGTACTGTTCGTTACATAAAAGAATTAGCTAAGATTAATGAAATTCCAAAGTCTGGTGTCTTTTCTTTTAAAACAAATAATGAGGTAATCAAATTTGTTTCTGAGAATGATGGAATGATTGGTGTGATTGGTGTAAACTGGTTGTATCAGCCAACTCCTGATATGATAGAGACTATTAAGAAGATTAATGTTTTAAGCGTAAAAGGCTTAAATGATCCTAACTATTACAGTCCAACGCAAGATGACTTGGCATTAGGAAAATATCCTTTGGCACGTGATTTGTTTATTATTAACTGTCAGGGTTATACAGGATTAGGAATGGGATTCGCTTCTTTCATAGCTGGAGATATAGGTCAGCGTATTGTTTTGAAATCAGGACTTTTACCGTATAAAACTCCTGGGCGTAAGCTTAAAATTAGAAATGAAATTATAAAAGATAAAGAATAAATTAATTACGATAAAGATGAATAAATTTAAAATTTTTAGTCTTGCTTTAATTGCGTCGGCTGCCGGTGCAAATGCGCAAGACATAAACGAAGCAAAAAAAGCAATTG